>CABXJW010000005.1 GCA_902512585.1 uncultured Woeseiaceae bacterium
TATTATATTCTAATGAACCAAGTACATACAATTAAATAATATGATTAATTTATTATGAAAAATTCTAAAAAACATGAATGTGAAAATTATTCTTACTTAAATTAGCTACACTAATTCAGTATAATATTACTAATAGATAATAATTCCTTAAAATTGGCGCTGTAAATAAATTAAAGACTCAAAATTAAATGAAAGAAATCTTGATAACAGGATCAGCGGGATTTATTGGTTCGGAGCTGTGCCTGAAGCTCATTAACGAAGGTATTCATGTTATTGGTATAGATAATCATAATGATTACTATGACCCAAGCCTCAAAGAAGCAAGGCTCGATCGGCACATTGACAATAAATACTATACTCACTATAGAATAAATATTGAAAATTCATGTGAACTTAATCAAATTTTTAAAGATCATAATATTAATTATGTTGCTCATCTCGCCGCCCAAGCTGGGGTCAGACATTCACTAGAAAATCCGAGAAAATATATAAATACTAATGTAATTGGTTTTTTAAATATTCTAGATGCTTGTAAAAATAACAATATAAAGCATCTAACATACGCCTCATCAAGCTCTATTTACGGGTTAAGTCAAAAAATTCCCTTCTCAACGAGTGATATTACCGATCATCCTGCTAGTATTTATGCAGCTACAAAAAAATCCAATGAATTGCTAGCTCATACATATAGCCATCTCTATAATCTCCCTACTACAGGCTTAAGATTCTTCACAGTTTATGGACCCTGGAATCGACCAGATATGGCTCTTCAATCATTCGCTAAATCAATCATAGAAAATAAAGCAATACAACTCTACAACTATGGTAAACATCGTCGTGACTTTACTTATATTGATGATATTGTAGAAGTGATCTTCAGAGTAATGAAAAAACCTGCGACCGTTAATACTGATTGGAATCCAGATAATCCTAATCCCTCGTCAAGCTCAGCACCTTATCGTATTTACAATATTGGAAATAACAAAATGATAGAGCTCGAGAAGTATATTTATCTACTAGAGAAAACAATTGGGATAAAAGCAAAAAAAGAAATGCTTCCTTTACAGCCCGGAGATGTTCTCAATACATTAGCAGATGTTGATAGTTTGATTGAAGATTTCGGTTATCAGCCAAAAACTCCAATCGAAGATGGTATCCCTAAGTTTGTGGAGTGGTACCTAAGTTATTATAAATCTGAACGATAATTAATTATAATTTACCTTTGTCACGCATTTCTTTGCGTATGTTTGTAGCACTTATGGATGTTACGGAATCCTCAAAAGACTCTTCCTCAAAGGCATAACCCACCCTTCTTCCATAAGTGATATTTACAATATTAGGAACAAGCATTATTTCATACTCAACCCCGCGTTTAAAATCGCATTCAATTAAATCGTTTTCAATATCAGCACAAACAGCATCCCAATCAAAAGGATTATCATCTTGGTTTTTCCCTCCTGAAGCACCTTGGACATCTCTAACCTGGATAATTACTTGACCTGTCTTTGCTACACATCTCAAAAATAAAGCTCTATGACCTTCATGCCATGGCTGCCATCTACCTAGCATTTGTACAGTAGGTTTCTTCCAATCAAACATATAATTGTCCCTCGATGAGATGGTTATTAAATATATTTCTTATCATGTGAATAAGTTATACAATTTCAAGGAAAGTGATCATACGGTGACAAGATAGCTTGGTCAATCAGAAAAATTATCAAAATATTAGAGATTTAAAAAATGAGATCATTAACTTTTCTAACAATCATATTATTGTTCAACTCCGGTCTAACTCAAAACGTAAACGATGAAATTATTGAAATCCAAACCACTGAAGGCTCAATAATTATTCAATTGGATGGGCGACGTGCTCCCATTACCGTAAGTAACTTTGTGAAATTAATCAAAACAAAGTACTTTGATGGGACTATATTTCATCGTGTTATTCCAAATTTTATGATTCAAGGTGGGGGATTTAATAAAGAACTTATAGATTTAGAGCCTGTTGGTAGCATTCCAAATGAATCTGGCAATGGACTAAAGAATCTTCGGGGAACAATCGCCATGGCGAGAACTTCCGATCCTCATTCAGCAAATGCACAATTTTTTATCAATACTAAAGATAACTCGTTTTTAAACCCTAAATCTGGTAACTGGGGCTATGCTGTTTTTGGAAATGTCATTGAAGGTATGGATATCGCTGATAAAATATCAAAAAAACCCACCGGTCCAAGGGGAAGATTTTCTCAAGATGTGCCCATTGAAAATATTGAAATAATGAAAATTATTATCCTGGATTGATAGCGATCAATGACTACTGCATTTATTTCTGATCTACATATTTCTGAGTCTCACCCTGAAATAGGTGAGCAATTCGTTGATTTCTTAACAAATCGAGCATTAAAGTACAAAACGCTCTATATTTTAGGTGACTTATTTGAGTATTGGTTAGGTGACGATGATATAAATCCCTATCTAAATAAAATAAGAAACGCGCTAAAAGATTACACACAATCAGAAATTCCTACTTATTTTATACATGGCAATAGAGATTTTTTGATTGGTGAGAAATTTTCAGCTGAGACTGGTATTAAAATACTTTCTGACCCCACTATAATCCAACTTAATAATGAGGATATTTTAATAAGTCATGGTGATCTATTTTGTTCAGATGATACTTCTTACCAAGCAACAAGGAAGTTAACAAGAGATCCAAAATGGCAAAATATAATGCTGAAAAAAAGTTTAAAAGAGAGGAAGGCTTTTGCTCTTGAAGCCAGACTAAAAAGTAAAAAACATATGAAGGATCTAGCCGATGATATTACTGACGTAAATCATACTGAAATAGCCAATACATTTAAAAAATTTAATTTAAAAACTATAATTCATGGGCACACTCACAGACCTGACACACATATTACTAAAATAAATAATATTGATCATAAGCGAATTGTACTCGGTGATTGGTATGATCAAGGCAGTTGTCTTGAATGGGATGAATCTGGACCTAATCTAATCAAACTATACAGGTGATAATCAACCTACCAATGGTCCACTGTGAAAACCAAAGTTTTTATCTGGCTTATTAATCAAGTCATACTCAATAAGTTTTAGCTCCTTTACTCGCTGAGTAAAGTCTAAAGAGCTTTTCAAATTAAATTGTTTTGCGAAATTTAGATAATGTAAAAAATGTCGGGCCTCAGATTTCATTAATTTTTCATAAAATATTTTGATATCCGGGGGGAGAAATTTAGCTAAATAAAAAAATCTTTCACATGAACGCGCCTCAATCAATGCTCCAATGATCAATGAATCTAGAAGCTTATTGGGTTCATGCCCCCTGATATTTCCTCTTAATTCACTCGCATACCTTGAAGCCTTGATGAACTTGAATTCTATTCCATTTTTTCTCATTAGAGTTCTAACTTGTTCATAATGTCTTAATTCCTCCCTAGCTATCCTCGACATTCGTTGACATAATTCTTCATGCTGAGGATATTTATATATGTAGCTTAAGGCTGAAGAAGCTGCTTTTAGTTCGCAGTTAGCGTGATCAATCAATAATTCAGGTATTCTATGTTTTGCTTCAACAGCCCATGAATCAGGTGTTTCTGATAATAAAAAATTCTTGATTAAAGCAATTGGATTACCCATAAGATTTGAATAAATCTATTATCTTAAGAGCATAATGGTTTAAGTGAGCTCTTTAGTTTTTCTTTGTCTTTTAGCTGCATCATTTCTTGAGTTTTGCAATTCTTCGAGATACTCAACAGAAACATCATTCGTAATATAATTTCCAGAGAAACAAGAGTCATCAAAACCTGTAATTGATGAATTATCATGACTCACTGCCCTTTTTAATGCCTCTATATCTTGATAAATGAGATAATCTGCACCAATCTCTTTTTGAATCTCTTGCGTGGTCTTCCTACTAGCAATTAACTCATCTGCTGCTGGCATATCAATGCCATATACATTTGGATGTCTTACCGGTGGAGCAGCAGAGGCAAAATAAACTTTTCTAGCACCAGCATCCCTTGCTAGTTTTATAATTTGCTTTGATGTTGTTCCTCTGACTATTGAATCATCAACCAAAAGTACGTTTTTACCTTTAAACTCCAAATCAATGGCATTTAACTTTCTTCTAACAGAATTATCTCTCTCCTCTTGCCCTGGCATAATAAATGTTCTTCCAACATATCGATTTTTTATAAAACCTTCACGATATTTTACACCTAAATGATAGGCTACTTGAGAGGCTGCTGTTCTACTGGTATCAGGAATCGGAATCACCACTTCTATATCATTTTCTGGCCATTTTCTGACAATTTGTCCAGCCAACTCTTCACCCATTCTTAAGCGTGCCTTATAGACCGATAATTTATCTATGACAGAATCAGGTCTCGCAAAATAAACAAACTCAAAGATACAAGGAGAATATGAGGTTTGACCAACAAAATTGTGTTGATGCAGATCTCCATCATTATTTATAAATAAAGTTTCACCCGGCAAAACATCTCTATCAATTTCAAATTGGGTTACATCTAGGGCTACACTCTCAGAGGCCACCATATATTCTGTTTCTTTACCATTTGATCTTTTTCCCAAGATTAATGGTCGAATTCCATTTGGATCTCGAAAAGCCACCAAACCAAAACCCACTATCATTAATACTACCGCGTAACCTCCGCTGCATCTTTCATGCAATGCATCAACCGCATCAAAGATATTTTTAGCAGATGGTTTTCCATTTACTCTGGCTTGCAGTTCATGGGCAAATACATTTAATAAAACTTCTGAATCTGATTGTGTACTCAGATGTCTCCTATCTCTGGTAGATAAATGCTTTGCTAATTCTTCATAGTTTGTAAGGTTGCCATTGTGTGCCAAACAAATACCATAGGGAGAATTAACATAAAATGGTTGAGCCTCTGATGATTGAGCACCGCCTGCAGTCGGATAGCGAACGTGACCCATGCCAACATTACCTTTTAACTGCTCCATATGGTCTTGATTAAAAACATCACGAATCAGTCCATTACTTTTTCTAGTATAAAGACCTTCTTTATTCCAGGTGATAATTCCAGCAGCATCTTGGCCTCGGTGTTGTAGTAACGTTAATGCATCATAGATGTCTTGATTAACTTCTTTTTTCGCTACAATACCAACTAAGCCACACATTAGAATTCCTCAGGATTCGTCTAATATTTGAATATTTCTTGGAGTTAATTCAATCATTTTATCTGCCAAAATTTTTGCATAAGGAATATATAATGAATCAACCCACCACTCTTCTTCTGTAACATTTGTTAGCTGTCCACCCAAAACGATAATAGCTAACAATATAGCACCTCTAATTAGACCAAAACCAGCGCCCAATATTCGATCTATCTTTGCTGATAGGGATAATCTAAATACCTTTGATAAGACTCTCGCAGTAAGCATTCCTAGTATTATGACACTTATAAAACTTGATACAAAACCAGCCCATAGTTGTCCATTTGGCTCATTTATCCATATTGCGAAAAAACTACCAACATAACTTCCATATTTTGTCGACACCCAAACAGCAAGCAACAAGGAGGCTATCGATATAATTTCTTTTATAAAACCCCTAACAAAACCAATCAGAACAGATAAAGTAATAATAAAAGTAAAAAAGGTATCTGCAGTCAAAGTATTACTCTATTTAATATTGAATTGAATTACGTAGATATTATCATTCTTAGTTAATATGGAACAACTCGATTTTCATGTCCATCTTTAGATAATAAAACTGAAATGTCTTCAGCTTTTTGTTTGGATCTTTGTGGCCCTAACCATACCTTAAAAGTAGTCTTATTATCATTATTATTTTCAACAAAATAAGCTGAATATCCCTGTTCCTTGAGAACCTTAACTTTTTTTTGAGCATTTGCAGATTCTAAGAAACTCCCTAATTGAATAACCCACACTTCATTATCAGAGATAACTTCATTATTTAATTGATTTGAAATGATACCCTGATCATCAAAGATTAATGATTTAATTTTATTTCGTGACTGGTTAAATAAATTATTGAATTTCTTGATATAAATAGATTCATTTCTATTATCATTGATAGGTATGGGGGTGTTACGATCTAAATTTAGGGTGATAATTTGACGATCCTTATCTTTCTTTTGATTATCAGATATGAGTGATTTCTCAGTAGTTAATATATCCTGACCATCCAGAAATACTGGGACAACTGCCACCATTGTCAGAATAAGAACAATTGCACCAACTAATCTTTCTTTAATATGGGTATCCATTAAATATTGTCCATCACATATGACTTAATTGCATTCATCAATTCTTTTCTCAATCCATTTAAGACTGGGCCCTACAGTATAAAAAGATCCTGTCACCAATATTAAATCATTCTCTTGTGAACTAATATCAGCTATTTGCATCGATTGACTTGCATCTCTACCAACAGAAATCTCCTTTTGACTGTACTTGGATATAAAATTTTGTAAATTTCTGACCTCACTAGCTCTTGCTGTGTTCAAGTTCACTATAACCCAATGATCTACAATAGGAACAAGTAGCTTTATAATTCCTTCAATATCCTTATCCGCGAGCACACAAATAACTGTGATACATTTATTATACTGAGATTGTTTAATTGTTTTCACTAGAGCATGAGCGCTCTCAATGTTATGCGCCACATCGAATAACCATTTTTTTTCAGCATAATTTCTAAAATCAATTCTCCCAGATAATTCAATCGTTGTTATGGCTTTGTTAATAATGACTTCATCAGGGAGTGTTATTTCTGGAATTGCCTCAATGAGAGCCAATACAGCGGCTGCATTTTTGAGTTGATGGATACCTTTCATATTAGGTAATGATAGATTCATTCTTTGATTAGTCGCTCCAAACCAACTCCATGATTTATTGTCATTTATATTAAATTTATAATTATCAGGATTTGTAATTAATTTTGCTTTTTTTCTGAAAGCTTCATTTTTAATATTTTTTGGTATAACCAGAGATCCAAAAATAACAGGCTTCCCTCGTCGCATAACACCTGCTTTTTCTAAGGCAATATTTTCTATTCCTGCCCCCAGCCAGTCCTCATGATCTCTTGATATATTAGTAATGATACAGGCATCTGCATCAACTATATTCACTGCATCTAATCGCCCACCTAAACCAACCTCTAAAACAACAACCTCTACGCAAGCATCCGAAAGAATCTGTAATGCAGCTAAAGTACCATACTCAAAATAGGTTAACTCTAACCCTCCTCGAATCTTCTCAATTTTTTTGAATGCCGCTATAATCAATTCATCCGATACCGCCTTTCTATTGATCTTAATTCGTTCGTTATATTTATGGATATGCGGAGAAGTATAGGAAGCTACTGATTTACCCATGGATATCATCATTGCTTCAATCATAGCGACCGATGAGCCCTTACCATTTGTTCCTGCAATCGTGATTACATGATTTGGTCTAACAAAATTTAATTTCTGAAAAATTTTACTTACACGACTCAAATCTAAATCTATGGACTTAGGAGAAATTGTCTCTTGCCAAGACAACCAATCTTCAAGACTATGCAATGGGGTCATTCATTTTCTCATTATGCTCTTATAATGACGGTTTATACTTTGGTCGTTTCTGTAAATGTGATATCAAGCTAGCTATCTGTTCACGCATTTCGCGACGATCAACAATCATATCAATAGCCCCATGCTCAAGAAGAAACTCACTCCTTTGAAATCCTTCTGGTAGTTTTTGACCCACAGTTTGTTCAATCACTCTTGGCCCTGCAAAACCAATTAAAGCTTTTGGCTCAGCTATGTTGATATCACCCAGCATCGCCAAACTTGCTGATACTCCGCCCGTGGTTGGGTCAGTCAAGACAGACACATAAGGTAGCTTACTTGCATCTAATTTAGTTATTGCTGCTGCAGTTTTTGCCATCTGAAAAAGAGAAAATAAACCTTCTTGCATTCTTGCCCCACCACTGCAGGCAAATGATACCAGTGGCATTTGACTTTCAATACAGTGATTAATTGCCTGATAAAATCGTTCACCAACAACAGAGCCCATTGAGCCACCCATAAACTGAAATTCAAATGCACATGCCATGAGCTCGATGTCTAATACCTTGCCACTCATCACCAGTAATGCTTCTTTCTCGCTGGTTTTCTTTTGAGCAAGCGAAACTCGTTCACGATATTTCTTTGTATCTCTAAATTTGAGTGGATCAATAGACTCTATATTGTTAAATAACTCTTGGCTTGTACCTTCATCAAAAAAATAATTTAGCCTATTTCGTGCAGTAATGCGCATATGATAATTACATTTAGGGCAGACCTTTAAGTTCCTTTCAAGCTCCGCCCGATATAATTGGGCATCACATTTTGGGCATTTAATCCAAACACCCTCAGGAACTACACGCTTTCGGTTGAAGGTACTTATTCTGGAGGGAATTAATTTCTCAAACCAACTCATAATGAATCCATTTCTAAATTAGATAATATTCTAACACATCACAATTAATCAGCAGATAGCTGGTATTTTTCGGGATAATCTACAGATAAAAGCGTTAGTCCTTGAGCTGGAGCTGCAACACCAGCTAGGGCTCTATCGCACCCATCAAGGACATCTTGCAGCCAGGAAGCATCTTTTTCTTTTTTTCCTACCAGAATTAATGCGCCAACGATATTTCTAACCATTCTTTGTAGAAATGCGTTAGCACTAATCGTGATATTGAGAAATTTATCATGTTGTTCTATTTGAATTTCTGTTATTTCACGAATCGGGCTTGCTGCTTGGCAAGATACAGCGCGGAAACTAGTATAATCATGCCTACCGACAAGCGCTTCGCTTCCAATTCGCATTTTAGATAAATCTAAAGGCTCATAGACCCACCAGGCTCGATCCCTAGATAAAGATGAGCGAATCGCTTGATTAAGCACTTGATAGCAATAAGTTCTTGAAGTTGCTGAAAATCGAGCATGAAATTCATCATCAACATTTTTTACCCAAGTGATATTAATATCATCAGGTAGATTACTATTGGTTCCTGCCAACCAGCCATGAATCGATCGATCTATTATCGTATCGAAATGAATTATTTGAGCTTTAGCATGCACACCAGCATCAGTTCTTCCAGCACAAATAGTATTAATCTCATGATTGGCCACTTTTGAGATTGCCGCTTCAACGATCGTTTGAATACCTATGCCTACATTCTGCTTTTGCCATCCATTATATGCGGTTCCGTCGTACTCAATGCCCATTACAATTCGCATACTTTCATTTCACATTAATCATAAATTTTAATCGTCTAGAGCATCAAGAAGTTTTTTAGCCAGACGCCGTTGGGATTTATCTCCTTGATGCAAAACTTCCTCTAATATTTCATAGGCACCTTCAGGATCTCCCATATCTACATATGCTCTACCAAGATCTAATTTTGTCGAAATTTCATTCATGGCAATGGATTTTTCTAAGTCCATAACTTGATTCTTTTCAGTTTTATATTTATTTAGAAAGTATAGGCAAAAAGAAATTAGGAGAAGAGCAATAAGGCTCATTAAAGCCCAGAATTCATTGATAAAATTTATAACTTCATTGTAACGACTTTTCTTGGTTTTAATAACAACATTGTATTTTTTCTCTTGATATTTTTTATTATCAATAATTATAGCTGCTTCATTATCTGCAGTATCAATAATATTGTTGGTAATTATATTATCAGTGGCTACTACCTCAGTTAATATCTCTACAGACTCATTTTGCTGCTGAGATGCTTCATCTAGCAAATCAGTAGAAAGACGATCAGGATTAGAATTTGTCTCTAATTCAGTTGAGATTTCATTAATTAATAATTGATTTATATGATTATTTACATCCTCATTATCAGATTTAACTTCTTGAGATAGTAATTTATAACGAACATACATTTTTTCATCAAAGACCTCATCTATTGGAAATTGGCTGATAAAGTCTCTAGCTGGAATATCTATTAAACCTGCTTGGATGTCATCGATTCCATTTATGAAAAACTCATGATTCATAACATAAATAGCGATCATCATTTGATTCATGGTTAGATCATCACCTGGGCGGTTTTTGTAAGCAATACTCCATAGTGTATCTCCACTTTCAATTTCATAAGTCGATGATACATTTCTGAGTAATAAACTAATGGGTATTGCAGTTAACTTATCCTTCTCAGATGTAATTGCAGTTTCTTTTATAAGCAACACAAAAGAGGGTCGACTTACTGGAACCTCTGAATTAATTTTGACAATGAGGTCCGGCGTATCCGATTCAACCGTGTTAGATTCAGTATTATTCAAGAAGGATGGTTTTTCAATGCCGTATTCTTGATACTTTTTAGCAGAAGCAACTGAGAATTCATAATTCTTAGCCATATTGGCCGGAATTGATATCTCAATTTCTAACTTTTCATTTAAATAAGATTTTATTGTAACTTGCTCAAGATCAATAGCCCATGAGTTTTGAACCAACATTAATAGTGAGAAAAGGTATCGGATAAAATTTACATTCATTAAGAAATTTCTTATTTAAAGGTTAATGAGACTATATCTTACAAATACTCTTTCACCAATAATTCTGCGATCTGAATCGTATTTAATGCGGCACCCTTTCGAATATTATCTGCAACAATCCACATATTTATCCCGCAAGGATGACTAATGTCTTCTCTGATCCTTCCTACATATACAGGATCAGTTCCAGAGCCATCAGATACCGCCGTCGGATATTGCCCCAGCTCAACTCCATCGATTACCTCCACTCCAGGTGCGCCCATCATTAAGTCAACAACCCCCTGTTGACTTATTTTTTTCTTAGTTTCTAAATGTACAGCTTCGGAATGACCATAAAATACCGGTATCCTCACTGCTGTTGGATTGACCATGATCAACTTATCATCTAGTATTTTTTGCGTTTCCCAAACCATTTTCATTTCTTCCTTGGTATAACGATTTTCCAAAAAAGTATCGATATGTGGAATTGCGTTAAATGCTATCTGTTTATTAGCTCCTTTCAATTTCACTGGTTTTCCATTCAAAAGTGCTGACGTTTGATGAACAAGATCTTCGATCGCTTTCTTTCCAGCGCCTGACACAGCTTGATAAGTTGCTACATTAATCCTCTCAATACCCACTGCATCATGGATTGGCTTCAATGCCACTAACATCTGCATAGTAGAACAATTAGGATTAGCTATAATTCCGGTGTTGACGTAATCTGCAATTTTTTCGGGATTAACCTCGGATACAACCAGAGGGATATCATCTCGAGTTCTAAAATGTGATGTATTATCAATAACCACGCAGCCAGCTGCGGCTGCTTTTATTGCGTATACTTCAGACACAGAGGCGCCTGCTGAAAAGAGGCTAATCTGTACTTTTGAAAAGTCAAAAGTAGCTAGATCTTGCACATCAATATCATTATTACCATATGAAACTTGCTTACCTAATGAGCGCTCACTGGCGAGAGGAAATATATTCTTAGCAGGAACATTCCGATCTGCTAATATCTCCAACATTACCTCACCAACCGCGCCAGTAGCTCCCACTACAGCAATATTAGTTTGTCCGAACATCTTATAATCCTCGAGTAAATTCTATTTTGATTGAATATTATATCTTAGAATTGATCAGTGGTGTCTCAGAATTAACATCATTATTTTGACCTCGATTACGTAAATAATGATCCATTAGCACCAAAGCAACCATAGCCTCTGCAATAGGCGTAGCTCTCAATCCAACGCACGGATCATGTCTTCCTGTGGTAACTATATCCGAATCTTTACCGGTCTTATCAATTGTTTTTCCAGGCACAGAAATACTCGAGGTAGGTTTCAAAGCAATACTAGTAAGAATATCCTGACCTGAAGATATACCTCCCAGGGTTCCACCTGCATCATTCTTAGTAAATCCATCAGAGGTCATTGAATCCCGATGCTCACTTCCTTTCTGGGCAATCGAGGCGAAGCCAGAACCCAGTTCAACTCCCTTTACAGCATTGATACTCATTAGGCCATGCGCCAAATCAGCCTCCAACTTATCAAATACTGGCTCACCCAAACCTGGAGGAACATTTGCAGCAAGCACACTTATTTTAGCGCCAATCGAATCACCACTGCTCCTCAAATCATCCATCAAGGTTTCAATTTCACCCACTTTATTTTCATCAGCACAAAAAAATGGATTTTTATTCACAAAACCCAGATCCTCACAACCCAATCGTAAGGTTCCAATTTGAGAAAGATATCCTTTTATTTCTATACCTAGTCTCTCATAAAGAAATTTGCGAGCGACTGCTCCGGCTGCTACACGCATAGCTGTCTCTCTTGCTGATGATCGACCTCCACCACGATAATCACGCAATCCATATTTTTGTTGGTAAGTGTAATCAGCATGACCGGGGCGGAATTTATCCTTTATATCACCATAATCTTTCGATCGCTGGTCTTTGTTTTTGATTATTAAACCAATTGGTGTTCCTGTGGTAAGACCCTCAAAAACCCCAGACAGGATCTCTACTTGATCTGGTTCGTTTCGTTGAGTTGTATGTTTAGATTGCCCTGGGCGCCTTTTATCAAGATGAATTTGAATATCACTTTCATCCAAAGGCATTCCTGGAGGGCAACCATCAATTATACAGCCTAAAGCAATACCATGACTTTCACCGAAGGTAGTGACAGTAAATAATTTTCCAAAGCTATTACCAGACATTTTACAATTCTCATTTTTTATTATGAAGTTTCATTATGGTGATCAAGATCTTCTTTAGTCAACAAAAAAACACCATTTCCACCCATTTCAAACTCTATCCAGATAAATGGTAAGTTCGGATATTTTTCTTCTAAGGCCCATTGACTATTCCCAACTTCAACAATTAAAACACCATCTTTAGAGAGATAATCACTGCTTTCTTTAATAATAACGTTAACTGCATCCAAGCCATCATCACCAGAGGCCAGTCCAATTAATGGTTCATGATGAAATTCTGAGGACATCATTGAAATTTCATCTTTATCTACATACGGAGGATTACTGATGATCAAATCGTATTGATATTGCGCTTTATTGTTTGCTAATTTTTTAAAGAAATCAGATTCAATTAGCCTAACTCGCTCACTCAAATGGTGCCGCTGAATATTCATAGCTGCTACTTCAAGTGCCGCTTGAGAATAATCAATCGCATCCACTTTCATATTTGGAAAATGTGCCGCCATGGCAATCGCGATGCAACCACTACCCGTTCCTAAATCCAAAACATACTGCTTTGAATTAATATCAAGCCAGGGATTAAATTGATTATTTATCAATTCTGCAATTGGTGATCGAGGGATTAACACTCTCTGATCAACAAAAAATTGTAATCCCGCAAACCATGCCTGATTAATTAAATAAGCAACTGGTAGTTTAGTCTTGATTCTTTGTTCTACCAGCTTATCAATTATGTCTACATTCAATTCATTAACATTCATCTGATAAGCTTCAGCAGCGTTGTCATGATCCAAATTCAGAGCCCCAAAAACTAAATATGCCGCTTCATCCACAGCATTATCTGTACCATGAGCAAAGGCAATATCTGCCTCATGAAATTGCTCGGCAATTCTCTTAATTACAGATTCGATGGTATGCATTGCTTGACCTTTCATCATAAATCTCAAGAAATCTTTTATTTAATTTCCTTAACAATTCTTATAATTTTAACCCCAATTTATCATGCATAAAAAAATTCGTCAGGTATAATTAACTTTCTTTTTTTTGAGTATTTTTTTATGCTGAAATTGACTAAAAAAACTGTTTTATACCGAGTGACATTGCTCTTCCTACCCATATTATTTCTAGGTTGCTCCTCAGATAGATCAGTGAATCAAAATACTAAAAACACATTTTCAACCATACTAGATAACCCCATATCACTAAATGAATTCAACCTTACAGCAGATGATGGAACTGAATTTAATGTAGCTGCCTTAAAAAATAAATGGAGTTTATTATTTTTTGGCTATACCCATTGTCCTGATGTGTGCCCCTTGACACTTCATCAACTTGGTCAAGCAAGAAGAGTCTTGAGCAAATCTTCCGATGTATTGCCAAATATTATAATGATTAGCGTTGATCCAGACCGAGACACAACCGATATCCTTCATAAGTATGTAAGTTCATTCAGCCAACCAATCATTGGAGCTACCGGACTAGCATCAGAGATAGACAAGTTAACTAGTCAATTAGGTATCTTCTATAAAACCAATAAGGAAGAAGGTGAGAACTATTCAGTAAGTCATTCAGCCGCTGTAGTTATGATCAACAAAAATGCTGAATTTCATGCTGTCTTCAGTGCGCCTCACAGTACCGAACACTTCATTTCTGATTTACCTACAATCATGGCGAATAACTAATGCAAAAAATTATACTTTTTATTTTAACGACAATATCAATAGCTTGCAGTTCTTCGCAAAGCGATAATGTTACTTTTGATGATCTGGTCATATATGCACCACGAGCAGGTAGTTCTGTTACAGCGGGTTTTACCAATATTTCAAACTCAACAGGAGAAACTATTACTATCGATGCCATTACCAGCCCACAATTCAATATTGTCGAAATTCATGAGACCATAATTAATAATGGGGTTGCTAAAATGCTAAAGATTGAAAAATTAATTATTGATAATGATGAATCTGTTGCACTCAAACCGGGTGGAAAACACCTTATGCTTATTGACGCGAAAAAAGTAATTATAGAGGGTGAAGAGATCAATTTAATTGTTGAACTTTCAAATGATCAAACTATGAACCTCAAAACACCAGCAGTGTCACGTTTCAGTAACTAAACAACATGAAGTTAACAAGCCACTAATTATATTATGCAGTCAATCAAGGCATGGTTTTTCGTTCTTTTGCAATTTATAGTTCCCAAGCTACTAATTACAAAAATTATTTACCGAATTACTAGAATTGAGCAAAATAGTTTCAAGAATTTACTAATCAGTAAATTTATAAATCTATTTCAAATTAATACTCAGGAAGTAAAAAAATCCATACCTGCTGATTTTGCCTCATTAAATGAATTTTTTATTCGTGAGCTCAATTCAGATGCCAGAATAATTTCAACATCGCCTAAATCAATTGTCTCACCTGCTGATGGAAAAATAAGTGCGCTTGGAAATATAACAAAAAATCAGATACTCCAAGCAAAAAATTATTACTACACCTTAGAAGAATTAATAGGTGATCCCACTTCGGCCATTGAGGAATTTTATAATGGTAATTTTTCTACTATATATCTAGCTCCTTATAATTATCATCGTGTACACATACCAATTGATGCTAAATTAATAAAAATGGATTATGTGCCAGGGAATCTATTTAGTGTTAACGAAGCTACTGCATCTCGAATACCCAAATTATTTATTCGCAACGAACGACTTATTTGTCACTTCAAGGCCGGCAATACCAAAATGATAGTTATTTTCGTTGGTGCCTTAAATGTAGGTAGCATTAGTACACCATGGACGGGAGAAATAAACCCTCGTAACAATGGAAAAATAGTTAAATTACACTTAAACCAAACTGTTCCATCCACATTAAAAAAGGGTGATCTATTGGGTTGGTTTAATATGGGATCCACTGTAATTACACTTTTTTCAAAAGATTCATGCCAATGGGATCAAAGATTAAAGCTTGGGCGTGATATTAAAATGGGCGATATCATCGGTTCTTTGAGCATATAATCACATGAATCAGAATGATGACAATGACATAAACTGGCAACCAACTTCAGATTACAAGGCAGCAAAAAAAAGACAAGCAAAATTAAATGCCATTAGAAGCTATTTTTCTGATAATGAAGTTGTTGAGGTAGATACACCTATTCTATCAACCTGTGCGGTTTCAGATATCAATATAGAAAGTATTCAAACCACAACATCTTTGTCCCCAGAACAACCCTATTACCTTCATACTTCACCAGAATTCTTTATGAAACGAATGTTAGCCAGTGGTTACAAAGATATTTTTCAAATATGTAAAGTTTTTCGTGATGATGAGGTGGGTAAGTTGCACTCGCCCGAATTCACGATGATTGAATGGTATCGATTAGATTTTAATTTATTAAAAATTATCAATGATACAGTTGCTGTTATCAGTGTCGTTCTCGATAAACACAGCAATCAATTACAACAATCAGTTGAAATTATTACCTATCAGGATAGTTTTCTCGCCCAATTAAATATAGACCCTTTATCTATCTCAATTGAAGAAATTATTTCACAAATGGATATAGATGACTCACTTCAGCAGCAACTAGGGAATAATAGAAATCAATACTTAGATTATTTGTACGCCACTAGGATTACAAAAAAATTTGATCCAAATAAAATTACGATCGTAACCCATTATCCCGCCTCACAGGCAGCTTTAGCTAGAATCTGCCCAAATGATAAAACAGTTGCGGAGCGCTTTGAGATTTTTATTGGTAATGTGGAAATTGCAAATGGCTATGTTGAACTTACTGATTTCAGAGAAGCAAGAAATCGGTTTAATTCTGATCAATCAAAACGACATGCACAGAATAAAACAATACGACCGCTGGATCAGAAATTCTTAGCAGCGATGGAATCTGGTTTACCAAATTGTGCAGGAGTTGCTCTTGGGTTTGATCGATTATTGATGATCAGTGAGTACGGTGATTCCATCCAATCGGTTCAGCAATTTACCATCGAGTAAGTAATCAACAGATAATCAATCACTTTACCCTAGAAACATATTCTTTTGAACGAGTATCAATTCGAACAATCTCACCTTGCTCAATAAATAACGGTACACGTATAACCGCACCAGTAGACAAAGTAGCTGGTTTTATACCACCACTAGCGGTGTCACCTCGAACTCCAGGATCAGTCTCCAAAATCTCAAGTTCAACAAAATTCGGTGGATTTACTATTAGTGGTTCATTATTCCATAGAGTTACCTGACAAATGTCTTGATCTTTTAGCCACAATTTTGCCTCTGCAACTGCTGCCTCACCTGCTGCGTATTGCTCGAAGGTATCTTGCACCATAAAGTGCCAAAATTCTCCATCTGTATAAAGATATTGCATATCAGTATCCATCACATCTGCAGCTTCCACATTCTCACCAGACTTGAATGTCTTATCTATAGTTTTACCTGTTTTTAGATTTTTTACTCTAACTCGATTAAATGCCTGTCCCTTTCCAGGTTTTACAAATTCATTTTCCATGATGATATATGGATCACGATCTAAGATAATTCTCAAACCTGATTTAAAAGAATTGGTATTGTAAGTTGCCATAATAATCCTCGATTAGTTATCTTTAACTATCATCATTTTTGGTAGCTTTATCCACTGCTAGCCCAGTTGCTCTCTTGAACTTCTTGGAGTAATTTTTTCCTCGATGGGCTCTATCGCCGATAAAATTCTGTAAATCCTTCCATTTGAGAGTCATAAAATTAAGCTCATCTCGATAAATCTGGAGAGCATCGCCTTCATTAATAATAACCACCCCAGCTAATTTCTCTTCTCCTAATTTAAATTTATTAGTTGGTATATTGAGTAATTTATTACCCTTACCTTTAGCTAATTCTGGTAATTCTTCTGCACTAAACACTAATAATTTACCGATTGAACTGACAGCAGCAATCAGTGCACCATTTTTAATTTTCATAGGATAAGGTACGTTTGGTCTGCTGCCCTGAGGTACCTTTAAGATGGCCTTACCTGCTTTATAGGTAGAAGCCAAATCTATTAATTTAACAATGAAACCATAACCAGCATCACTAGATAATAACCATTGATCATCGGGATTGCCAAGCATAACACCACAAAACTCTGCGCCATCGGGTGGTTTAAAACGCCCAGAAAGAGGTTCGCCTTGACCACGAGCCGATGGTAAAAGATTTGCTAACATACTATAGACCCTACCCGTACTATCCAAGAACATTGCCAATTGATTACTTCTACCATATGCCACCGAAAGATAGCCATCTCCAGATTTATAATTCATGGCATGAGGATCTATATCGTGGCCTTTTGCGGCGCGAGCCCAGCCTCGTTGTGAGAGTATTACAGTTACCGGTTCACTTGAAATTAATTGCGTCTCATCAATAGCTTGCGCCGCTTCTCTTTCAATAATCTTAGTTTTTCTCTTATCACCATATGCTTCGGCATCTGACTTAATTTCATTTTTAATTAAATCTTTTAACTTGCTGTTATCATTCAATATTTCTTCTATATTATACTTCTCAGAATTCAATCCATCTTGTTCATTTTTGATTTTAATTTCTTCTAATTTAGCTAAATATTTCAGACGTAAATTTAAAATGGAATCAGCCTGAATTTCGGATAACGAAAATCGCTGCATTAATTCAATCTTGGGTTCATCTTCTGTACGAATAATATGGATGACTTCATCAATATTTAAATAAGCGATAAATAAACCATCAAGAATATGTAATCTATCAGTGACAATTTTTAACCGATGTTTGAGTCTAGAAACTACCGTTCTTTCTCTAAAAATTAACCATTCTGATAGGACCTCCAGCAAACCAAATGATTTTGGCCTTCCCTCTAAATCAATAATATTCATATTGATTCGTACGGTCCTTTCTAGAGAAGTAGTTGAGAACAAATGAGACATTAACTCCTCAGTATCAACGCGTTTGGATTTAGGTGTTACTACCAATCTAATTGGGTGCTCATGATCTGATTCATCACGTAAATCCTCAACTAAAGGTAGCTTCTTATTCCTCATCTGGGTGGCAATTTGCTCTAGAACTTTATTTCCCGAAATCTGATAAGGCAGTGAATTAATAATTATATCATTGCCCTCCTTCTCATATGTGGCTCTTAATCTTAATGTCCCATTACCTGTTTTATAAATGTCTCTAATATCACTCCTAGAGGAGACCAGTTCACCCCCAGTAGGAAAATCAGGTCCTTTTACATACTTCATTATTTTACCAAGTGTAGTCTCTGGCTCTTCAATAAGGTAAATCAGGGCATCTGCTACCTCTCCAAGATTGTGAGGTGGAACATCTGTTGATAAGCCAACAGCAATGCCTGTGGTCCCATTGAGTAATATATTAGGTAATCTTGCTGGCATGACTACCGGTTCATCAATAGTTCCATCAAAGTTAGGAATCCAATCTACTGTTCCATCACCCAACTCTTGCAATAATACTTTCGCGTATGGTTTTAACTTGGACTCTGTATATCGCATAGCAGCGAAAGATTTTGGGTCATCTGTTGAACCCCAGTTTCCTTGGCCATCAATGATGGCATATCGATACGAGAACTCTTGAGCCATCAACACCATAGCTTCATAACAAGCAGAATCACCATGCGGATGAAATTTACCAATAACATCACCCACAGTGCGAGCAGATTTCTTTGGTTTCTGCCCTGCAGAGAGACCTAATTCACTCATTGCATAAATTATTCGTCTTTGAACTGGCTTTAATCCATCACCAATTTGCGGCAATGCACGATCCAACAAAACATACATTGAATAATCCAAATACGCTCTCTCGCTGTATTCTTTGAGTGAGAGTTTTTCTACACCTTCTAAATTTAGTTCTTGATTTTTCATATCTATATTTGCGCTAAATCACCTTTGTCTTCCAACCATTCTCTTCTATCAGAAGCTCTTTTCTTTGCGAGTAACATATCCATCATTTGTTCACTTTCATCGCCAGGTAGGACACTTAATTGTACCAACCTCCGAGTATCACGATTCATTGTTGTTTCACGTAATTGTTGGGGATTCATCTCTCCCAATCCTTTAAATCGAGTTACAGTAACCTTCCCTTTTAATTTTTCTTTCTCAATCCGCTCTAGTGTGGCAAGTCGTTCCTCATCATCCAAGGCATAAAAAACACGCTTTCCGACATCAATTCTAAATAAAGGTGGCATTGCTACATAAACATGCCCACGCATCACCAATTCCTTGAAATGCCTGAGGAATAGAGCGCAAAGCAAGGTGGCAATGTGTAGGCCATCAGAGTCAGCATCGGCCAGTATGCATATTTTATGGTAGCGCAAATCATCTAAATTAGATCGAATGGGATCGACTCCAATTGCAACACTAATATCATGCACTTCTTGAGAGCCTAGAATCTCAGTTGTATCCACTTCCCATGTATTTAATATTTTACCTCGAAGCGGCATTATCGCCTGGGAAATCCTGTCTCGTGCTTGTTTTGCAGAACCTCCCGCAGAGTCCCCCTCAACCAAAAATATCTCACATAATTCTGGTTCTTGCGAAGTACAATCTGCTAGTTTGCCTGGTAATGCAGGGCCAGAAACAATTTTTTTGCGAACAACTTTTTTTGCACTTTTGATTCTTTTTTGTGCCCGCTCGATTGCTAGTTGTGCTATCAAGTCTCCAGATTCTGGATGTTGGTTCAACCATAATGAGAAACTGTCTTTTATAATACTTGTAACATAAGCAGCCGATTCACGTGAAGATAATCGCTCTTTAGTTTGGCCTGAGAATTGTGGGTTTTCGAGTTTAACACTCAACACAAAAGCAACATCATCCCAAACATCTTCTGGCGCGAGCGTTAAACCACGGGGTAATAAATTTCTGAAATCACAAAATTCACGGATCGCATTTGCCAAACCAGTTCTCAAACCGTTTACATGCGTTCCACCTTGCGGTGTTGGAACAAGATTAACATAGCTTTCAGAGACGTTATTACCTTCACCTGTCATCCAAACGAGCGCCCAATCGACCGCCTCGTGCTCACCCGTCACACTGCCACTAAATGGTGATTCAGGTAAATGTGTTGTTTCTCCTATTGCTTCGGTCAGATACTCCTCTAGACCTTCAGCATAAAGCCATTCAAAACTCTCCTGTGTTTTTTCGAGTTTCAATTTTACTGTAAGGCCTGGGCACAATACCGCCTTAGCTTTTAGGGCATGCTGTAATTTAGAGACTGAAATAACTGCCGAATCAAAATATTGAGGATCCGGCCAAAATCTCAGCGTAGTACCAGTATTGGCTTGCCCAACTTTCCCAACAACTTCTAAATCACCCTGTTTTTTACCTCCTGCAAAACTCAAACTATGCTCTTGACCTTCACGCCGAATCCATACTTCAAGATTCTTTGAAAGTGCGTTTACAACTGATACACCCACACCATGAAGACCACCTGAATATTGATAATTATCTTTATTAAATTTTCCACCCGCATGCAACCGCGTTAATATTAATTCCACACCAGGTATCTTTTCCTTGGGATGTAAATCCACTGGCATCCCGCGACCATCATCTACCACTTCAATTGACCCATCGAGATGAACCGTTACTTCAATTTTTTTACAATGTCCAGCCAGAGCTTCATCAACACTATTATCGATTACCTCATGCGCTAAATGATTTGGTCGTGAAGTATCAGTGTACATACCCGGTCTTCTTCTAACAGGCTCTAGACCACTCAGTACCTCAATATCAGCAGCTTTATAATTTTTACTCATGTGCTCTTCATTTAATATTTGTCTGTGCTAATTCTAACAGGAAGACCTCCGAGGTGCTCAGTGAAAATTAATAAATTTATTATGAATGAGAAACTCTAATAATAAAAAAATTACCTCAGCAAAATATAATATTTTCAAGTTATTATTTTACTTTTTGTAAACCTATCGCTTGCAAAAAAAAATCTCTCCAAGAATAGAGAGATTTTTTATTTTCAATAAAAGCTAGATTAATAGCTGTTAATTAGTTTGTTACGAAAGGTCAAATCGATCAAGATTCATTACCTTATTCCATGCTGAAATGAAATCATTCTTGAATTTCTCATTCGCATCATCAGCAGCATAAACCTCACATATTGCTCTAAGTTGAGAATTTGAACCAAAAACCAAATCAACTCTTGATGCAGTTCGTTGATCTTCACCTGTTGATCTATCAGAGCCAGTGTATGTATTATCTCCTGCCTCTTTCCAGGCGATGTTCATATCAAGTAAATTAGTAAAAAAATCATTACTTAATGATCCAGGATTATCTGTAAAGACACCAAGTCCATTCGTACTAATTCCAAGAGAGCGCATACCACCAATCAAGACCGTCATTTCTGTCGCTGTTAATCCCAGCAGCTGAGCTTTATCAAGCAACATTTCTTCAGGAGTAACAGAGAATTGCATTTTTTGGTAATTACGGAATCCATCAGCAACAAGCTCCAATACCTCGAATGATTCAATGTCAGTTTGCTCCTGTGAAGCATCTCCTCGTCCAGGTTTGAATGGAACCTTAACTCCTGAAGCTTTTTCTAGACCTACATTACCCGCCAATACGATGGTATCTGCAATTGAACAATTACCTTCAGTTGCGATTTTTTCAAGTGTGCTTATGACTCTGGCGAGTTGTTCCGGTTTATTAACTGCCCAGTCTTTTTGGGGCGCTAGGCGAATCCTCGCACCATTAGCACCGCCTCGCATATCAGAGTTTCTATAGGTTGCAGCACTTGCCCATGCAGTTTCAAGCATTTCTTGAACAGTAAGATCACTAGCTGCAATTTTTGCTTTAACAGCATCAACATCATAATCAGCATTGCCAGTTGGAATTGGATCTTGCCAAATTAGTTCTTCAGAAGGGACTTCTGGACCGAGGTAACGGCAGACAGGACCCATATCACGATGCAAAAGTTTGTACCACGCTCGTGCGAATGCATCTGCGAATTCATCTGGATTCTTATGAAAACGCATTGATATCTCACGATACGCAGGATCTTCACGCATAGCCATATCGGCTGTGGTCATGAATGTTGTTACTTTCTTGTTTGCATCTTCAGCATCAGGAGCAAGATCGCTCTCTTTTGGACTAACTGGATGCCATTGTTGTGCTCCAGCAGGACTTTTTACAAGCTCCCACTCGTAACCAAACAGCAAATCAAAATAACCATTATCCCATTGCGTAGGATTAGCTGTCCAAGCACCCTCAAAGCCACTGGTAATGGTATCACTACCCTGCCCTGAGGCATGTGTACTTTTCCAACCAAAACCCATCTGCTCAATTGGTGCACCCTCTGGTTCAGCTTGCACTAAATCAGCATCACCAGCTCCATGCGCCTTACCAAAAGTATGCCCACCAGCCACTAATGCTACTGTCTCTTCATCATTCATCGCCATCCGTCCGAATGTCTCTCTGACATCAACAGCACTTGCCAATGGATCTGGATTTCCATCTGGCCCTTCAGGATTTACATAAATTAATCCCATTTGAACGGCGGCTAATGGATTTTCTAAATCACGCACGCCAGTATAACGTTTATTATCAAGCCATTCTTGCTCAGCCCCCCAATATATATCTTCTTCTGGGCCCCAGATATCATCGCGGCCCCCACCAAATCCAAAGGTTTTACCGCCCATAGATTCAATGGCAACATTACCAGCCAATATCAATAAATCGGCCCAACTAATCTTGTTTCCATATTTTTGTTTAACAGGCCATAACAAGCGTCGAGCTTTATCTAAATTACCATTATCAGGCCAACTGTTGAGTGGCGCGAAACGTTGTGCGCCAGTACCACCTCCACCTCGACCATCACCAGTTCGATACGTACCAGCGGCATGCCAGGTCATACGAATAAAGAAGGGACCATAATGACCATAATCTGCAGGCCACCAACTCTGAGAATCAGTCATCAAGTCGTGCAGATCTTTTTTAAGAGCTTCGTAATCCAGTTTCTTGAATTCCTCTTGATAATCAAAATCTTTATCCATTGGATTTGATTTTTCATCATGTTGATGAAGAATATTGAGATTTAGTTGCTTAGGCCACCACTCACGATTGGAGGTACCACTATTGCTATTAGAAGCCATTGCCCCGTGCATTACTGGACACTTCCCCTCTTCTTTGTTGCTCATTAATTTTCCTCAGTTTAGTAAATATATTTGATAATTGATTGTTACATCTGCTTATTCTGAGATAATACTTTAAGTGATTTTTATGTTTAGAATAAGTCTAAAATACAAAAATTATGATAGGTACAATAAACATTTATGTCAACCAAAATAACTGTCTTGATCTGTAACACAATGCAACATAAACTTAACTTATAAATAGTAATTTCAAACAATCAAATCATCGGATATATCATCAAATATAATGACTGAAAAAAATATCAATTTAGAGCAATCATTAAAAGATCTTGAGTCACTCGTTGCTGAGCTTGAAACAGGTGAGCTTCCTCTTGAAGAAGCGATGAAGAAATTTGAAAACGGCATTAAACTTACACGAGCATGCCAAACTGCCCTCAAAGAAGCTGAACAAAAAGTTGAAATACTGCTTAATGACAGTAAGACAGAAGTCTTTGCTCCATTGGATAACGACAGCGATTAAACTAAGGATATTTGCCCAAGTACCAATAAACATATAATTGTGGCAACCCCTGCTACAATATCATCTAGCATTATACCTAGCCCACCAGAGATATTTTTATCTATGTAACTTATTGGCCACGGTTTAAAAATATCAAAGCATCGAAATAAAATAAAAGCCAATAGCCAGTTTTGCCAACTCATAGGTTGGAATAATAAAATTGTGAACATAGTGGCCATTTCATCCCATACAATTCCGGGGTGATCATGCACATTCAAATCTTTAGCACATTTGCCGCAAATCCAAATTCCTGCAGTCAGAAAGATGATGGCCATTAATGATTGAATCAAAAAACCAGCATCTAGTGTCAGCCACCATACCAGTATTCCGAATAAGGTTCCCGCTGTACCGGGAGCTAATCCAATGAGCCCTATTCCTCCGCAAAAAGCAAAAAAGTGGATCGGGTTACTCATTGTGGGTTTTTCAATATTATTCATTGTTATTACTCAAGAAAAATGTAAATAACCACCATGATCGTATTCAATTTTCTTATTATCTAATATGCATTCTAAACCATCCGCTTCTGAGACAGCTCCAATCTGGGTAATAGAGATACCAGCTGTGTTTTTTATTTTATCCAATTCGTGTATTTTTGTGGCCGGTACTGTAAATAATAATTCATAATCATCTCCGCCATTAAGAGCGTATTGTTGTCTCTCTTTTTGACTGAACAAATTTATTAAAGATCGTGAAAAAGGGATATCATTTATATTAATAAAGCCGCCAACCAAACTGGCATCGAGTAATTTTTTAGTATCAGCAAATAAACCGTCCGACACATCGATTGCTGCTGAGGCAATATTAACCAGTGCTTGACCTATATGACTCCTTGCAGATGGTCTTGCAAAGCGCTCTATAAGAAACTTTTCATCTTCACTTGAGTCCTCAGTATCACCTATCAAGCCTAAACCCGCTGCAGCATCTCCAATAGTTCCAGTAATAAATATTAAATCACCGACACTTGCGCCCGCTCTAGTGATGGCGGAATCGCTTTTAACTTCACCGGTTATACTGGCAGTTAAGGTTAATTGCTTCCCTGATGTAGTATCACCACCCACTAAAGTTACTTTATACTCCTCTAATGCGGTAAATAATCCTATCGAAAATCTTTCCAACCACTTTTCATTATATTCAGGCAGCGATAAAGCCAAAGTCAACCAACGTGGTATTGCGCCCATAGCTGCCATATCCGAAATATTAACAGCAACACATCGATATCCAATATCTTGAGGGGGCATAGTGCTGGGGAAATGGACATCTTCTAGGAGAGTGTCGACTGACATAACTAGATCATAATTTTTTGAAGGTTTAATAATGGCAGCATCATCACCGATACCATGAATTACCGAGCTATCCTGATTGCTATTGTTGAAATAACGATGAATTAGTTCAAATTCATTCATTATCAGACTCCAAGGAAAACAACTCTATATCAGACTGATCTGAGCGTTTTTCCCGCTCTATCCAAAACTGCATTAATGTATTTATGGCCATCTTGTGAGCCGAAACGTTTAGTTAAATTGACCGCCTCATTTATTATTACCGCTGTATCGATATCTTTCTGCTCTTCAAGCTCATAATAGCCTAATAATAGTATACTTAATTCAATGGGATCGATTTGAATAAGCGAACGATCCAAATGCAATTCAATTTCTGCCTGATACTCTGAACTATTTTTATATATAGCTCTCAATGCTTTGGTGAAATACCTTTTATCAATTTTCGTATATTCTTCTCTCTCACGACATTGAGATAATAATTCATTGATATCATGATCAGTTAATTGCATCTGATAAAGCGCTTGCACTAACATTATTCTGGCTTGAGTGCGGCTTTTTCTGAGTTTTGATTGAATCTTTTTCTTGGCGGTCACGACTAATCTATTTTTCTTAACAAATTAACCATTTCAATCACTGCCAGTGTTGCTTCTTCACCTTTATTGCCAGATTTTGTGCCAGCTCGTTCTAACGCCTGCTCTAAAGTATCGACCATTAAAACACCAAAACCAACTGGTATTCCATGCTTACTCTGAGCAGCTGATAAGCCCTCTGCACATTGACCTGAAACATAATCGAAGTGGGGAGTAGCGCCTCTAATCACGGCGCCCAAAGCAATGATTCCATCAGCGCGGCGCGATGTTGCTACTTTATCTACCACCAACGGTAACTCAAATGCTCCTGGAACCCGAATCAGCTCAATCGCATTCCTATCAACTCCATGACGATCCAAGCATGATAATGCTCCTTTTATAAGGGCATTCACCACAAAGTCATTAAAACGAGCAGCAACAATACTATAGCGTGCTTCTCTCGGATGTAAATCAGCTTCAATCGTTGTTATCTTTTCCATTATTCACTATCCATTAGTCATTTATTGTTCAACGTATTCTGTGATATTCAAATCAAAGCCAGAGATCGCATACATCTGTTTAGGTGCGGACAATACACGCATCTTACTTACCCCAAGGTCACGTAATATCTGGGCACCGACACCATAAGTTCGCAATCCAGCATCGCTAATTCGTTGTTCCTTTAACTGATCATTCATAGTTGACAATTCTTCAACTGCATCCATTAAGTCTCGTGATGATTCTTGTTCTCTTAAGATTATCACAATACCTGTTTCTTCTTCTGATATTCTTCTAATCGCATCAGTTACTGGCCAGCCCAATGCTGTAGCTTGAACTCCCAACACATCACCCAGTGTATCTTGAATATGAACCCTAACTAGTGGCGCCTGTTCTTTTTTTAGAACGCCTTTCACCATAGCAACATGGACCGATTGACTTACTTGGTCATCATAGCAATACAAGGTAAATTCCCCATAATCTGTATTCACTACTTTTTTAGCAATTCGCTCAACAAAACGTTCTTTTTCGAGTCGATATCGAATTAAGTCTGCAATTGTTCCAATTTTTATATCATGCTTTCTTGAGAATTCTTCGAGATCAGGACGACGAGCCATACTGCCATCCTCATTTAAAATTTCTACGATAGTTGCGGCTGGTTCAAAACCGGCAAGCCGAGCCAAATCACAGCCGGCTTCAGTGTGACCTGCTCTGGTTAAGACGCCTCCTGGTTGTGACATAATCGGAAAAATATGCCCAGGTTGGCTTAAATGTTCTGGTGTGGCATTTTCCGCAACTGCTGCCTTGACCGTCTTAGCCCTATCATGGGCAGAGATCCCTGTTGTTATTCCTTTTGTTGCTTCAATAGAAACAGTAAAGTTAGTAGCATGGTGTTGATCTGTCTCTTCAACCATTAATGGTAAACGAAGTTGGGCGCACCGCTCTCGAGTTAACGTTAAGCAAATTAAACCGCGTCCATAGCGTGCCATATAATTGATATCCTCGGGCCGAACTTTTTCAGCTGCCATGATCAAATCGCCTTCGTTCTCTCTATTCTCATCATCGACCATGATGACCATTTTTCCTTGCTGAATATCAACAATGATATCTTCGATATTAGCGAAGGTGCTTTTTATATTCTGGACTGTTTTAGTCATAACCATTTATCTCAAGAAATTCTTTCGTTATTACGCCATCATTTGGCTTATCAAGCAAACGCTCTAAATAACGAGCTATTAAATCTACTTCAATGTTGACTTTATCACCAATTGAATAATCATTGATTATTGTAACATCAGTCGTATGCGGAATTACATTTACTGTAAAAATGGATCCCAGTACTGCATTAACTGTCAGGCTTACACCATCAATACAGACAGATCCTTTTGCAGCGACATAACGTGCATATTCTTCAGGTAATTCAACTTCAAAAGCAATAGAGCGAGCATCTTTCTGACGCCCAACAATTCTTCCAACACAATCCACATGACCACTAACAAAATGACCACCTATTCTCTCACCAATTGCTAATGAGGGTTCAAGATTAACTGCATCACCTTCTTTTAAATCCCTAAAAGCAGTGACTCGCATAGTTTCTCCAGACACATCTGCATCAAAACCATTATTGGTTATCTTAACCGCAGTTAAACAAACTCCGTTAATCGCAATACTTTCACCCACAGTAAATTCATTCCATTTAATCTCATTGGAATTAAATGTTATTTGAAAATCTCCACCTTGAGGTGAGATTTTTTTTACGCTACCTCTTGCCTTTATGATTCCTGTAAACACCTCACACCCTCTTTTTTGGCTTAGCTACAATCTTAATATCTTGACCAACCTTGCGAATCTCACTGATGATTAGCTCTTGCTTATTCATGAGACTAGTCCAAGCTGGTGTATGAAACATCGATTGAACTTCACTACCCATAATATGGGGTGCCTGATAAATAACAAGCTCATCAATCAAGCTATTCATTAACATAGCGCCTGCTAATACTGGACCAGCCTCAATTAATAAATTATTGATTTCATTAATGGCCAAAATTTCCAATACTGCTTGTATATCAACCCGATTATCCGTGGAAGCAGTCTTAATGATTTTAGTACCTGAAATATCAAACTTATTACTATTTTGATCATCGACACAAAAAACCCATGTTTTTCCTTTATTCTGAAAAATTTTTGCACTTGGAGAAATATTCAACTGACTATCTAATATCACTCTTAGTGGTTGGTTTTTAGTAAGTGAATCGTCACGCACTGTCAGGGCTGGATTGTCGTTTAGAACTGTTCCGCTGCCCGTCATTATAGCACCCGACTGGGCTCTTAATTTCTGCACATCTGCGCGTGCATGTTCTCCTGTTATCCACTGACTTTCTCCATTTTTCATGGCTATTGCACCATCCATACTGGTGGCTATTTTTAGACAAACGAATGGTCTTTTTCTCTCGATGCGTGAGAAGAAACCGCGATTCAAAAGTCGCGCTTCAGCTTCCATCAATCCCACCATTACTTCAATGCCAGCTGCACGCAACATCGCTATCCCTTTACCTGCTACTTCTTCGAATGGGTCCTGACAGGCAATAATAACCCGAGCTATATTCGCCTCAACTAATGCTTTGCAACAAGGACCAGTTTTACCTTCATGCGCACAAGGTTCAAGAGTCACATATAAAGTGGCACCATTACTTGATTGGGTAATAGATTCGAGTGCGTTAATTTCAGCATGAGGCAAACCAGCTTGATGATGCCACCCCTCGCCAATTATTTGATTATCCACAACAAGGACGGCGCCAACTTGTGGATTTGGATGGGCAGAATATTTACCTTTTCTTGCCAATCGCATTGCACGTGCCATAAATTTTTGATCAGCCAGTGTATAATTAGCCATAGCGTATACTCACTGGATTATTCGTTCTTATTAACTGCATCAGGTAATAATGATAACTGGGTTCGTTTCCGTTTCTTTTTTGGTTTACTTTGAAGGCGTTTAACTTCTTCTTGAAATTCTGTTACATCTTGGAAACTCCGATACACGGAAGCAAAACGGACATAAGCAACTTCATCAAGCCCTCTTAATTCATTCATAACAAGCTCACCAATCAATCTGGAAGGGACCTCTCTCTCACCCATAGTCCTTAATTTGTGAATCATACGGCCTATGGATTGCTCAAATAAATCGGCTGATACAGGTCGCTTTTCCAGAGCTCGATGCATACTTGCACGCATTTTATGCTCATCAAAGGGTTCACGGCGATCATCCGTCTTAATGAGTCTTGGCATCACTAATTCAGCCCCTTCGAAAGTGGTGAATCGCTCACTACAGTCCAAACACTCTCTACGTCTTCGAATTTGACGACCTTCTCCGGCTAGACGCGAATCGATGACCTTGGTTTCTTCATGATTACAAAATGGGCAATTCATCTTTATACATCAAGCCTTTCTGGTGTTAATTCCTAACCAGTATACACCGGAAAATCCTTACATAAGGTTAATACTTTTGCCCGTACATTTTCCACCATACTTTCGTCGTTTAAATCGGTCAGTATATCCGCAATCCAATGGGCGATTTGTTCAGATTCTTTAGTTCCAAATCCTCTTGTGGTTATCGCTGGTGTGCCCAATCTGAGACCACTTGTCACAAAAGGTGAACAAGGATCATTCGGCACTGTGTTTTTATTCACAGTTATGTTCGCTCGACTTAAAGTTGCATCAGCATCCTTTCCAGTAATACCCTTATCCACTAGACTAACTAATATCAGATGATTGTCAGTACCACCCGAGAGAATTGAATAACCTCTCTCCATTAGGGTGTTGGCCATTGCTCTGGCATTCGCAATTACTTGAGCTTGATAGAGTTTGAATTCAGGATCTAACGCTTCCAAAAAAGCCACAGCTTTGGCTGCAATAACATGCATCAATGGGCCACCTTGAATCCCTGGAAACACTAAAGAGTTAAATTTCTTAGTCAGCATCTCGTTTTCCTTAGCGAGAATAATCCCTCCTCTGGGTCCTCTAAGAGTTTTATGGGTAGTTGAAGTGACTACATCAGCGATATTGACTGGACTGGGATAATGCCCACTTGCTACCAAACCAGCAACATGTGCCATATCGACCAAAAAATATGCACCAACATCATCAGCAATATCACGAAAACGCTGCCAATCTACAACTCTTGAATGAGCTGAGAAACCAGCAATAATGAGTCGTGGTTGATGTTCTTTCGCCAATGCCTCGACTTGCTCATAGTTAATTAAACCTGTTTCTGGATCTATACCGTATTGAACAGCATTGAATAGTTTTCCTGAAAAATTTACCGAAGCACCATGCGTAAGATGGCCGCCTTCAGAAAGACTCATCCCTAGAATCGTATCTCCTGCCTCTAATAGTGCCAAAAATACAGCTGTATTAGCCTGTGAACCAGAGTGAGGTTGCACATTTGCATAAGCAGCGCCAAATAATTTCTTAGCTCGCTCAATTGCCAATTGTTCTGCCACGTCAACAAATTCGCAACCACCATAATAACGTTTACCCGGATAACCTTCGGCATATTTATTAGTGAGTACTGATCCCTGTGCTTCCATTACTCTTGGACTGGCATAATTTTCAGAAGCAATTAATTCTATATGCTCTTCTTGACGACGGGTCTCATGTTGAACCGCAACAGACAACTCTTTATCAAAATCGTTAATTGATGATGTCTTACTAAACATGACTTAAAATTCTCCTAAATTAAATATTCTCGCCAGTAATTTGTTTCGCAACCTAGTATTCACAATAAATTCTCAAATCACTGCCTAATTAAAAATGATTTTACAACGTGCGTCCATGCTTTCGCGATATTATCTAAATTATATCCGCCACCACCCAATCCTATAATACGTCCTTTACAATACTGGTCCGCAATTCGGCATAATGATTCTGCCGCCATACCATGAGATTTCTCCGTTAATTCAAGTTGTGTAATTGGGTCACCGGCTAAACTATCAGCTCCGCATTGCAGTATAATGAACTCGGGTTGATTGTCTATCAGATAATTTTCAACTTGACACCAGAGTTGACTGAATTCATGATCGCCTGCCCCAGGAGGAAGGGAGAGATTAAGTTTAGTGTCTTTTGCTTTACCTCTTCCCGTCTCGCTTGTATGTCCAGTTCCTGGATACAAAGTGGCGCCATCTTGGTGAATATCTGCAAATAATAAATTTTCATCCTCCTCGAAATCATAAAAAACACCGTCCCCGTGATGAGCATCTATATCAACATAAGCAATACGCTGGATACCATAAACTTCTCGTAAATAATGTATCGCAATCCCACAATCATTAAATACACAGAACCCTCCTGCCTTATCTCGACGAGCATGATGTAAACCCCCAATTGGAGAAAAAGCACGGCTGGCGTCTTCATGCATAATGGCATCAATGGCCGATAGCGTGGTACCTACAACATCTGAAGCCACCTCAAATACACCAATAAAAGCGGGAGTATCACCATGATCTAAATACCCCTTACCATCTTCAGAAGCCCGTGACACTTGATCAATATAATCTGATGTATGAAACAGCGCCAATTGATCCACAGTGGCTCTTCTCGGAGACATTAAGGTAACCTCAAAATCTAACTTTTGTTGTGTAAGCGCGTCATGAAATGCCAAATGACGCTTGGGTCCAAATGGATGTTTTTCTCCGAAATTATAATCAGCTAATGCATCTCCCTTATAGACAAATACCGGTTTAGTGTTCACAATTCTCTCTTTAATTCTAACCAGCGGTAATAATAACTAATTTCCGCAATCAAGATGGTGTTAATTTATGGCGCAATATATTTATACGATGAATCGAGTGGCGAAAATGGTGCCTCCGAAACAATTCATTATTCGTGATATTTCTTTATCATTTTTTCCCGGGGCTAAAATTGGTGTATTGGGGCTCAATGGTTCTGGTAAATCGACATTACTCAAAATAATGGCGGGCCTTGATAACGAGTTTGATGGTGAAGCGCGTCCTCAACCCGGAATCAATATTGGTTATCTACCCCAAGAACCAGAACTCGATGAAACAACCGATGTCAGGGGGAACATTGAAGCTGGGGTACATGCAACTAAGTCACTATTAACTAGGTTTGATGAAATTAGTATGCGTTTCGGTGAAACAATCACTGACGACGAAATGAATGCTCTGTTAGAGGAGCAGGGTAAACTTCAGGATAAAATTGATGCTTGTGGCGGTTGGGAATTAGATCGAAAGCTTGACATAGCTGCAGATGCATTGCGTTTACCACCCTGGGATGCTGATGTTACCAAACTCTCAGGAGGAGAAAAGCGACGTGTAGCACTCTGTCGCCTCTTATTATCTGAACCTGATATGTTATTACTTGATGAGCCGACAAACCATCTTGATGCTGAATCTGTCGCTTGGTTAGAACGATTTTTAGAAGAATATAATGGTACTGTCATTGCTGTAACACATGATCGATATTTTCTCGATAATGTTGCTGGTTGGATTTTAGAGCTTGATCGAGGGCACGGTATTCCATGGGAAGGTAATTATTCATCTTGGTTGGAACAAAAAGAAGCTCGACTTTCTCAAGAAGAGGCTTCCGAAAAGGCGAAACAAAAGGCCATGCGAGTTGAACTTGAGTGGGTTCGTCAAAATCCAAAAGGACGTCAAGCAAAATCAAAAGCACGGCTCAAGCAATTCGCCGAATTGACTTCTGAAAAATATCAGGCGCGAAATGAAACCAACGAAATATTTATACCACCAGGTCCTCGTTTGGGTGATTTAGTCGTTGAGATAACGGACCTGAAAAAAGCTTTTGGAGAGAAACTGCTAATTAATTCATTGAATCTTCAGCTTCCACCAGGAGGAATAGTGGGCATCATTGGTCCAAATGGGGCGGGTAAAACCACTTTATTCCGGATGCTAAATGGCTCAGAAGAAATTGATGCTGGTGAAATTCGTCTTGGTGAAAGTGTTCAAATCGCCAGTGTAGACCAATCTCGTGATAGCTTAGATGATAGTAAAACGATCTGGGAAGAGATATCTGATGGACAAGATATTATTACCGTAGGTAAATATGAGACACCATCACGAGCTTACGTTGGACGGTTCAATTTTCGCGGTAGTGATCAACAAAAGAAAATTGGTTTGCTTTCAGGAGGTGAAAGAAATCGAGTGCATCTAGCAAAAATGTTGAAATCTGGTGGAAACCTATTACTGCTTGATGAGCCAACAAACGATTTAGATATTGAAACGCTACGTGCACTTGAAACAGCATTATTGGAGTTCCCAGGATCCGCTATAGTAATTTCACATGATCGCTGGTTCCTGGATCGTATTGCTACGCATATACTGGCATTTGAAGGTGATAGTGAGGTGGTATGGTTTACTGGGAATTTCAGCGAATATGAGGAAGATCGCAAAAAAAGACTGGGAAATGATGCGTCTCAACCACAACGTATTAAATATAAAAAACTTTAATTATCGTTGATCAAATTTAACTGAAATTTAATGAGGAAATGATATGTTTCATCAATTCAAAATAGAGAGTTATCTAACAGAACATGAAAAAAATGTCGCTTATAATTACTCTGAAAGCGGTGTTCATCCAATCAAAATCGGTGATTTCTTCGAACTTGCAGGGAGAGATCTTGCTGAAATATCAAATATTGAAATGGATTACCCAAATGTCCGAGGTAAAGTTGAATTACGCGAAAAAATTGCCTCTTTATACCCTGATGCAAATTTAAATAATATTCTCACAACAATTGGTGCATCAGAGGCAAATTATTTAATCGCTGAAACAATATTAAAACCTGGTGATGAGTTAATTGCATTGCAACCGGCATACATGCAATTACCGGGAAACGCACAAAATAATGGCATAACACTCAAAACAGTCGAATTAATCGAAGCTCAAAACTGGGCCTTGAATACCGATCAATTAATGGCGACAGTAAACAGTAATACCAAAATTATTAGTATTATTAACCCACATAATCCTACAGGACACATCCTCACTCAAACCGAAGTGAATGCAATCATCAAAGCCGCCTCAAGTGTAGGTGCATGGATTGTAGCTGACGAGGTATATGCTGGAACTGAACGCGGTGATACTCCCAGAACTCCCTCTTTTTGGGGTCAATATGATCGAGTTATTGCAGTTAATAGTATGAGTAAAGCCTATGGAATGCCAGGCTTAAGAATTGGCTGGATTGTCGCTCCAGAAGAGCTCATGCCTCAATTTCAATTGCGTCATGAATACACTACGATCAGCTCAACCATGCTTGGAAATGAATTAGCAAATATAGCCCTAGATCCTGAGGTGAGACCAAAACTCACACAGCGAGCTCGAGAACTAATTAACTTTGGTTTTGATACATTAATGGATATGTTAGCCGTTCATAATGACACTTATTCGGTAGTGCCTCCTGAAGCTTCAGCCATGTGTATTGTGCGTTATGACCTCCCTGTTGACTCACTTGAATTTGTGAACCGATTGGTTCACGAAAAAAGCACTTTGGTTGTCCCAGGAAATTGTTTTGGTCTTGATCGTCATTTTCGATGTAGCTCAGCCCTCCCCGAAGTCTATCTTCGCGAAGGACTGGCTAATATAAATGCACTGGTTGCTGAAATAAAAGGTCAGTCTAAATAACGACGAGCATTTTGGAACATTCGGAACCAAGGTCCATTCTCACCCCATTCTTCAGGATGCCATGAATTCTGAACAGTACGTGCGACACGCTCGGGGTGTGGCATAATTATGGTGGCCCGGCCATCTGGCGTGGTTAAACCACAAATCCCATTGATAGATCCGTTTGGATTAGCTGGGTAACGTTCCGCAACATTTCCTCGATTATCAATATAGCGTAGGGCAATTTCATGCTGCGCTGCATCATGATGATGCTCACTAGTGAAAATAGCACGCCCTTCTCCATGAGAAGTGGCAATGGGCAAGCGAGATCCATGCATCCCTGTCAGAAAAATTGATGGATTATTCATAATTTCAACAAGACTGAATCTGGCCTCAAATTGTTCGGATTTGTTTGTTTTAAATTGCGGCCAATGTTCCGCGCCAGGAATCAATTCTTTGAGATTCGATAACATCTGACAGCCATTACACACTCCTAAAGTAAAACTATCTTGCCGCATGAAAAATTCAGCAAATTGGTCTCTAAGTTGTGTGTTAAAGAGAATAGACTTAGCCCAACCACCACCTGCACCCAACACATCCCCATAGGAAAAACCTCCACAAGCCACTACTCCTTGGTAGTGCTGCAGGGAATCCTGCTGATCAATTAAGTCACTCATATGAACATCCACAGCCTCAAAACCTGCACTGATGAATGCTGCTGCCATCTCATACTGACTATTCACCCCTTGTTCTCGTAAAATTGCAACTTTTGGCTTTAAACCAGTAACTTTCCGGTGAATTTTTGTCTCTAACTCGAATGATAATGAAACATTCATGCCTGGATCATCTTCATCAAGAATATGATCATATTCCTCAAGCGCTGTTACCGGGTTATCACGTAAAGATTGTATTTGATAGGAAGTTTCCGACCAAATTCGTTGTAATTGAGTACGACCACTTCGATACATAATCTCATCATCATTGTAAACGGTAAATTGCTCGTCTGGTGCTACTTCACCGATATCTATCCAATGCATTTTTTGCTGCTCTAGCACTACCTTAACTGCGTCGAGCTTACTTTCAGCAACTTGGATAACCGCACCCAATTCTTCATTAAATAAATCACGAATAATTTTCTCAGCTGAACCAGATAACTTTAAAGAAGCTCCCAAATGGCCTGCAAACATCATCTCTGTAACAGTTGCTAATAGACCACCATCTGATCGATCATGATAAGCCAACACTAAATTTTGCGCCAACAAGAGCTGCACACCCTCAAAAAAGATTTTCAAATTCATAGGTAATTCTATGTCCGGCGCATATCCACCAGTAAGATTATAGACTTGCGCCAGGACTGACCCGCCCAACCGTTCTTTACCTTCACCGAGATCCAACAACAAAAGTCGAGAAGGTTCATTGATGCGTTTTAATTCAGGAGTAAAATGATTGCGTACATCGGTGACTGGTGCAAAAGCAGAAATGATTAATGATACAGGGGCCACTACCTGATAATCACTGCCCTTATCATGCCATTGTGTGCGCATCGATAATGAGTCCTTACCGACCGGTATAGCAATTCCCAAATCTCGACAAAAATCCACACTGATCGCTTTTACTGTATCGAATAATTTAGCATCTTCGCCGGGATGACCCGCTGCTGCCATCCAATTAGCTGACAGTTTTATTTTACCCAACTCCCCGATGGATGCCGCTGCAATATTGGTAATAGCCTCTCCAACTGCCATGCGACCTGAGGCCGGGGCATCAATGGTGGCTAATGGTGAACGCTCCCCCATAGCCATCGCTTCCCCTGTATTAGCACTAAAGCCACTGGCTGTAATTGCTACATCACTGACTGGTACTTGCCATGGTCCAACAAGCTGATCACGAACACTCAAACCACCGACTGTTCGATCCCCGATATGAATTAAAAATGACTTGTCAGCCACACTCGGAAAACGAAGGACACGTTCAATTGCTTCATCAAGCTTAACTCCATCCAATACTAATGGTTGAATCTCTTGCTGTATGCGCTGCACATCGCGAATCATTTTAGGTGGCTTGCCCAGTAATACCTCCATCGGAATATTGACTGGTTTATTATCAAAATGCCGATCATTAACCGTTAAATTTTCAGTCTCATTTAAGACACCAACTAATGAATATGGGCAACGCTCGCGATCACATATTTCAATAAATTCAGCGCGTCGTGATTTATCTATTACTAAAACATAGCGTTCCTGCGCCTCATTACACCATATCGCCATCGGGGACATCCCTGGTTCTGCATTATCCACTTCCCTTAATTCTAATGCAGCACCATGATGACTGTGATCCACCGCTTCTGGAATAGCATTAGAGAGTCCACCAGCACCAATATCATGAATTAATAAAATTGGATTAGCTTGCCCCATGGAGACGCATCGATCTATAACCTCTTGCGCACGCCTTTCTATTTCTGGGTTACCGCGTTGCACTGAAGCAAAATCTAAATCCTCACTACTGGTACCGCTCGCTAAACTAGAGGCTGCACCACCACCCAAACCAATCAGCATGGCAGGTCCACCTATTACAATTATTTCGGTATCGGGAGGAACATCAATCTTTTTAGCATGCTCATCTCGAACATTACCAACTCCACCGGCTATCATAATCGGTTTATGGTAGCCACGAATTTCATTATCAGGTAAATGGGGTAAGGCACTCTCATAGGTTCGGAAATAACCCAATAAATTTGGACGTCCAAATTCATTATTAAATGCGGCGCCACCCAATGGTCCATCCGTCATTATTTCTAGTGGTGTTGCCATCCGTTCAGATTGACCAAAAGTTTGCTCCCAAGGTTGCTCATAACCAGAAATCCTTAAATGGGAAACAGTGAAGCCGGTTAATCCCGCCTTTGGTTTGGCGCCCAAACCTGTGGCACCTTCATCCCTTATTTCTCCACCCGATCCGGTGGCCGCACCAGCAAAAGGTGAAATGGCTGTAGGGTGATTATGTGTTTCAACCTTCATCACAATGTGGATAGGTTCTGACGTCAGAGTAAATTCACGTTTTGGTAATGAAGCCATCAATCGATCTGTCGTAAAGCCCTCTATGACTGCTGCATTATCCGAATACGCAGATATCACACCTTCTGGATTTGCTTTTGTTGTGCTCTTGATCATCGCAAATAATTTCTCTGGACGCTCATCTCCATCAATTATCCAGTCAGCATTAAATATTTTATGCCGACAATGCTCTGAATTTGCCTGCGCAAACATCATTAACTCCGCATCCGTGGGATTCCTATTCATTGCTTGATAGTGCTCACAAAGATAATCAATCTCGTCATCCGACAATGCTAAACCTAACTCTTGATTGGCATTTTGCAGGGCCGACTTACCTTCGGTTAGTAATTCCACTACAGTAATTGGTTGAGGTGCCTGCTGAATAAATAAACTATCGGCCTGATTATCATCTGTCAGAACACTCTCAGTCATTCGGTCATGAAGAGCTTGTTCAATCTTCTGTATTTGTTCTGGAGTTATTGTTTCAGGCGCACTAAAAGTATAACAAACCCCTCTCTCAATCCGTGAGATCATATCTAAACCACAAGCATGTGTTATATCAGTAGCTTTACTAGACCACGCAGAAATAGTCCCAATCCTAGGAACAACTCTAATTTTTCTGGCCGCCTCATCAAGCTTTATAACTGGTTCATCAGATAATAAAAGTGCGACTAATCGCTCAAGATGTTCAGCATCCAGAGCGCTATTTAATTGCACGTAATACTGATAAAAAACATCAAGAAGGATGACTTCAGCATCAATTTTGCTAAGTACTATATTGAGTTTTTTAATACGAAAGTCAGAGAGTGCTCGCTGCCCAGTTATGCACAACATTTCATGCTTGGATTTACTGGAAGATTGTAAAGCGGTTACAGACAAACTTTTAGTATCCTGTTATGCAAAATCCATCTCACGAGATTGATTCAAGTGAGATACACCAACGTTATTTAGTGTTACCACCGGGGTTATACATATGCGCTGGAAATTGAGTAACATTACCACCTTCCAGTTTCGAAATTTTACTAACACCCTCTTTATCTACCTCATCAATTCGAATAATAGAATGCATCGGTAAATGAGTGCGTTTTACACCTTCAAACTCAGTTTTTATTTTCTCTTCAGATGGATCAACCACCACCGAGCTTCGCTCACCGAATACCAGCTCCTCTACCTCAATGAAACCAAATAACATGCCTTGTTCCACTGAATTAGCGTAGATCTCATATACTTGCCCTTGGCTCATAAAAGAAATTCTATATAAAGTTTTTTTTGCCATAACGATTTAGTTAATCCATTGTTAAAAGTAGTTACGAAAGAATTGAATATAAGTTTACCCAAAATTCTAATCAGATACTCAACTTATAAATATATTTTTTTATTTTTTTCTCTGCTCAGATTTTTAAATAATTCTATTGCAATACAAACTTAGGCAATCATTACCGATTCATACGATTATCAATTAAGGCAACGGTCACACTAGGATCTGCTAATGTTGAGGTGTCCCCCAGATCTGCATAATCATCTGCAGCAATTTTGCGCAAAATTCTTCGCATTATTTTTCCCGATCTTGTTTTTGGAAGATTTGGCGCCCATTGCAATAAATCTGGAGTTGCAATTGGACCAATTTCTTTTCGGACCCATTGTTTTAATAAATCACTCAATTCTTCTGTGGGTTCTGTGCCTTGCATTAATGTTACATATGCATAAATACCTTGGCCTTTAATAGCATGCGGGTAACCGACTACCGCCGCTTCAGCTACCTCTGGATGGGCAACCAATGCACTTTCAACTTCAGCTGTGCCCATACGATGACCAGAAACATTCAACACGTCATCAACTCTACCGGTAATCCAATAATCGCCATCGACATCCCGCCGAGCTCCATCACCAGTCATATAACTATTCTCATAGGTAGAAAAATACGTTTCAACAAATCTTGCATGATCACCATAAACTGTTCGCATCTGCCCAGGCCAACTATCTAAAATAACTAAATTACCCTCGGTGGCTCCCTCAAGGATATTTCCTTCAGGATCAACGATAGCAAGTTGAATTCCAAATAAAGGCTTGGTTGCAGAGCCTGGTTTTAACTCAGTTACTCCTGGTATAGGACTGATGAGGACACCACCAGTTTCGGTTTGCCACCAGGTATCAACTATTGGGCAACGACCCTCCCCTACAACCTTGTAATACCATTCCCATGCTTCAGGATTAATGGGCTCTCCCACACTCCCTAAAATTCGCAATGATTGCCTTGAGGTCTGTTTGACTGGTGTATCACCTTCTCGCATTAAAGCACGAATAGCCGTCGGTGCTGTATAACATATATTTACAGCATGTTTGTCACACACCTCCCAAAAACGCGCAGCGGTTGGATAATTCGGTACCCCTTCGAACATCAAAGTAGTTGCTCCATTAGCCAGAGGTCCATACACGATATAAGTATGACCTGTGACCCAACCTACATCAGCAGTGCACCAATAAATATCACCCGGATGATAATCAAATACATATTCATGTGTGAGTGAGGCATAAACCATATAACCACCGGTAGTATGCAATACTCCTTTTGGTTTTCCGGTGGAGCCAGAGGTATAAAGAATAAATAATGGATCTTCAGCAGCCATTTCCTCACAAGGGCAATCCGCATCAACTTCTTGTTCTATTTCATGTAACCAGACATCTGTTTCATTATTCCAGGGTATCGCAGCACCGGTATTTTTAATCACAAGGACTTTTTCTAAGGTGGTTACTGAAGGATTTATGACAGCTGCGTCTACATTCTTTTTCAAAGGGATTGATTTCGCACCACGCACCCCCTCATCGGCAGTGATAATAATATTCGAAGCACAATCACTAATTCTACCGGCCAATGCTTCAGGAGAAAAACCACCAAAGACTACGCTGTGCACAGCACCAATTCTCGCACAAGCAAGCATGGCAATGGCAGCCTCAGGAATCATGGGCATATAAAGCGTAATCCGATCACCACGTTTTGCACCCATTGCTTTAAGCGCATTCGCGAATAAAGCAACTCGAGAGTGTAACTGTCCGTAGGTTATCTTTTCATCACGTGAAGGATCATCCCCCTCCCATAGAATAGCTACGTCATCTCTTTTTTCTGGTAAATGCCGATCGACACAGTTATAGCAAGCATTCAGTGTGCCATCAGCAAACCATCGGATATGCACATCATCACTGGCAAACGACACATCTTTTATTTCGCTAAAAGGTTTTACCCAATGAATTCGTTCTGCTTGACGTGCCCAAAAACCCTCATTATCTTCAATCGATTCTTGATACATGGCTGCATATGAGGTTGCATCAAGATGGGTAGTGTTATGCATATGTGCAGCTACTGGGTATTTTTTTGACATAATTCATTTTACCTTAACTATTGATTTTGCCAGACAGGTATTATGCAACTTAATTTATTGTTAAGCTAACATTGGTGCGTATAAAAATACGGATAGTATAAGGAGGGTATTTGATGTCTATCACCAGAAGAAAATTCACTCAAATTGGTCTTGGTACTGGAGCACTGATGGCAATGCCATTAAGTTTAGGTAAACCTAATTCGACCCTTATTAAACGCACAATCCCCTCCTCCGGTGAAGTTATTCCAGTCATTGGGTTAGGCACCAATCGTTATGGTGTCGGTGCTGATAAGATAGCCCGGGCCACATTATCTCAAACTTTACAGAAATTTCATGCACTCGGTGGGACCGTGATTGATACTGCACCTTCCTATGGAAGCTCTGAAGTCGTCTTGGGTGAATTGCTTGATAAGCTTGGTATTCAGGAAGATCTATTTTTGGCCAGTAAAGTCGATAGCCGAAATCTATCTGATAATAAAGCTGGCTACCGAGCCTCTTTAGCTCGTTTTAACACACCGCAATTTGATCTCATGCAAGTCCATAACTTCAAAGATTGGCAGAATTCACTGGCCTTGTTACAAGAGAAAAAAATGGCTGGTGAGATTCGCTATATCGGCATGACAACGCATATGCCAAATCAATACTCACTCATGGAACAGGTCATCAAAGAACACGCACTGGATTTTATTCAAGTTAATCTATCATTGGCAAATCAACGCAGTTCTAGTGAACGACTAATACCACTCGCAGCTGACCAAGGGGTAGCTGTATTGATCAATCGTCCTTTTGGAGGTGGTGGCGTATTCTCTAAGCTAAGTCAAACCAAACTACCAGACTGGTCACAAGAATTTGAATGTGAAAGTTGGGGGCAGTTTTTATTAAAATACGCTCTTTCACAACCAGGAGTTACTGCAGCTATCCCAGGGATGACCAAAGCCAGACATGTTATTGATAATATTCAAGGTGGCTGCGGATTAATGCCAACCGCACAATTGCGTCAACGCCAAGAAGCTTTTTTTGATGCCCTCTAGTTAAATATTTTACAAATAAGCAGCTTTTTTTAGAAAATGATAGAGATTATCGTCCTCAAATAATAAACCTTTTATACCGGCCTGCCGAGCTGCCTCTAGATCAGTTTCTTTATCACCAACCAAAACACTGCGAGATAGATCAATTGGCCAGTTTGCGATTAAATCCAATAGCATACCGGGTGCTGGCTTGCGCCACTGACAGGCAATTCGATATTCATCTATAACGGCCTCACTATGATGTGGGCAATAGCGAAAATCATCAATTTTTGCTCCGTGTTGTTGCAGTTCATCTTGCATGAATTGATGGATTTTACAAACATCCTGTTCGGTATAAAAACCTCTACCAATGCCCGATTGATTCGTCACTATAAACACAAAATAATCACGCTCATTACATCGCTTTATGGCCTCAATTGCACCATCAATCCATTGCCAATCTTTGATTTTATAGATATAACCTCTATCCTGATTTAGTACCCCATCTCGATCAAAGAAGATAGCTGGTCGTGCCACTGAGATATCGGAACTGATGGATGTCATTCCTGGATTAATTGGTTTTCGGCAATTTCACACAAAGTATGACCAACGGCAATGTGCATTTCCTGGATTCTCGGAGTAGCCGTAGATGGCACTTGAATAGCAATATCAGCTAACTCGCTGGCTTTGCTGTCTTTTTGGCCAGTCAATGCAATAGTTTTGACTTGATACTCTTGTGCAGTTTTAAGAGCCTTGATGACATTCGGGCTATTACCGCTGGTAGAAATACCCACTAATACATCACCTGATTTAGCTAAACCAGCTAATTGTCTCGCGAAGACATCACTGTAATCATAATCGTTAGCGATTGCGGTTAAAGCCGAAGCATTCGTTGTTAGTGCGATTGCCGGTAAAGGTTGTCTTTCTTTCAAAAAACGACCTAAAAACTCCGCCTCAAGATGTTGCGCATCCCCAGCAGATCCCCCATTGCCACAAAAAAATACTTTACCACCTTGCTGTAGAGAGGTAACGATCATTTGTGCTGCTATATCAACTTGCTCGGCAACAGTCACAACTGCTCCAAAGCTGTTGGCTGCATCTTGTAATATTTGATCCGCTGAACTCACATTTACTCCCTTTAATAAAAGATTTAGAGGGCACCTGCTTTAGTATTACACGCCGCTGGCCCACCACGTTTCGCAAATACTAAATCATTTATTTTAACATAACAGATCTGATTTAAGGTTTTATCTTCAAGAATAGGTTGTTTAGTGGATGGGTTCTCAGTTGCAGCTGATTTTTTGAATAATTTAGTCACATTGAGTGCCGCATAATTAATTTTTTTACCTTTGTAGCGTGCTTGAGCAGCAGCACGATAATTCTCACAATCTAATCGTCTTACACGACGAATATTTTCGTATCGGTACCACTCATCTTCAGCCTGGATTGTAAAAAAACCATAACAAAGTTCAGCATCATTCATATAATGTATTTCGCTAACCTTAGCCTGCATATTCATAGGTTTATTATTCGCTGTAGAAGCACAACCGCCCAGCATAAAGAAAAGTAAAATCCAGCCTATTTTTCTACTCATTATATTTCTCAGAAAATTCCTATTTATCGTGTGTCTATTGTAACGGTTTATCCGCAATCATTTCAGTAAAAAGAGTGCTTAAAGAGTAAATACACATTTTTACAAACAGATATAATTACCTGAAATATATAATAATTACGTTAGAAACTATATACCAAACATATCACACAGAACTGCAATTTCGTGTGAGGTGAGTTACAGTAAGAGTGATTTTTGAGTGTTTTGCAATTGCGGGAATCTTCAATGGCGCGAAAAACAAAAGAATTAAAACGCGACACCATCGCGATTTTTCAAGACTGGAATCTCAGTAGGAACAAACTACTGCAATATTTATCATACCCATTAATTCTAAGTATTGTAGGCACCTGCTCAACGCCTCCTCATCTATTAGATCAGGTTCTAGAACAAGGTGAGCTCCATGTTATCACCCTAAACAGTCCAACTACATTTTATCAAGATGATGATGAGATGGCGGGTCCAGAATATGATTTAGTTTCCGGTCTAGCCGATAGCTTAGGTGTCGAGCTGGTCATTAAAATAGTGGATAACATCAGTGATATCCAACCTGCCCTAGAAGCTGGCCAAGGCCATCTAGCAGCGGCGGGATTAACCCCGACAAAGAGCTGGCAAAATGTGATGAATTTCAGTTATCCCTATGCCAACGTCGATACTCATCTCATCTATAAACGCGGCACTATTAAACCGCAATCCATAGCAGAGGTCTTAGGTCGTGCTATCGAAATTTCTTCAGAGAGTGATCATAATGAAATGCTCACAGCACTTAAGATAAAGTATCCAGAGTTAACATGGTCAATGAATAAAAAAGGTGAGGCGCATGATCTATTAAGCAAGGTCAATCGCGAGGAAGTGGATTTCACCATTGCCGATAGTAATGAATTTGCCCTCCAACGTCATACTCAGCCTGAACTCAGAGTGGCTCTGAATCTCAAGAAAAATAATGCCTTAGCGTGGGCTTTTCGAAAGACTGATTCACGACGTTTATTGGAATATGCTGATAATTACTTACTGGAGGCTGAGCGTGAAGGAATGATCGCCCAGATTAATGAGCGATATTATGGGCATGCAGGAGCACTTGATTATGTTGATACCAGAACCTTTATCGAGCATATTGAAACGCGATTACCACAGTTTCGTGAAATGTTCGAAGAGGCAGGCAAAAACAATAACGTAGACTGGCGACTCTTGGCGGCCATCGGTTATCAGGAATCACACTGGCAACCACGTGCCATCTCCAGTACTGGAGTAAGAGGTCTGATGATGCTGACCCGGACCACGGCCAGTGAGTTGAATATCAAGAATCGACTGGATCCCGCCAACAGTATTCGTGGTGGGGCAGAATATTATAGGAAGCAATGGAAGCGACTGCCTGAAACAGTGCGTGAACCAGATCGAAGTTGGTTTGCCTTGGCAGCTTACAATGTGGGTTTTAATCACCTCAAAGATGCTTGGCAAATCACTCAATGGCAAGGAAATGATCCCACCCAGTGGGCGAATGTCAGTAAATCCCTACCTTTATTAGCAAATAAACTTTGGTACCCACATTTAAGTCATGGTTATGCTCGCGGCTGGGAGCCAGTAATTTATGTAAATAATATCCGCAGTTATTACGACATCATGACCGCACTCATTGAAAAAGAGCCCCTACCGCAAATGGTCCACAATACCCCAATCAATATTAGCGACGCGCCTTAAAAAAAGTTTGCAATAAGGTGGCACTCTCGGCAGCGAACAACCCGCCAGCAACACTAAAAGAATGATTTAACTTAGCGTGTGCCGATAAATCCAGCACCGATCCCACAGCCCCAGATTTAGGGTCACTAGCGCCATAAATACAACGCTGAATGCGTGCTTGAATCATAGCCCCCACACACATAGCGCAGGGTTCAAGTGTGATATAGATGGTTGTATCTAGCAGACGATGATTACCCTGATGCTGCGCTGCTTGGCGTAACACTAAGATTTCAGCATGCGCGGTCGGATCCTGATTTAATATGGTTCGATTATGCGCGGCGGCGAGCTTTTGATCAGCGGCTATGATCACGGCTCCAACAGGAACTTCACCAGCGATAGCAGCTTGCTCTGCTTGGGCTAAAGCAAGTTGCATCCAGTGCTGATCTTGCGCGGTAAAGCCCACTAAATTATCAATTAGAGCGGAGTATCTGAATCGGAGCCTTGAATTTGCTCGGCGTGTTTTACCTGAGCGTCACGTGACATCACATCAACGATGATCCCGATGACCATATTGAATAGAATAAACCCATTTAAAATTAAGAAGCTCACAAAATAAACCCACATGTACGGATACACTTCCAATACATCACCCATCACCGCAGCCCAATCATCATATGTAATTAATTGTAATAGGACGAGCATGGCGCTGCCGACATTACCCCAGCGATTCGGGTCAATGTCATTAAACAACATGGAGCCGATGGTGGCCCAAATATAAAAGAAGATAAACATCAAAAGCACCACAAAACCCACTCGTGGAATGGTCTTCACCAAGCCATCAATAATACGGCGGAACTCAGGAACAATGGTAATAACTCGCAGTATTCTGACGATCCTTAAAAGCCGTGCTACGAAAACAGTTTCAGCGCCACCTACTGGAATCAGACTGACCGCGACAATAATAAAATCAAAGACATTCCAGCCACTTTTGAAGAAATTATAAAATGGCTTTTCTGACATCAAACGAATTAAAATCTCAATTGAGAAAAAGATAGTGATGGCATAATCCACGAAATTAAGGGTAGCCTCATAGTCATCTGGAAGATCGTAGGTGGTCACCCCTGCATAAAAAGCTGAAGCTAATATGACCGCAATCACAATCGTGTTAAAGGCACGACTATTTCTTATGGCTAAGAAAAAATCTACAAAACTATTCACACTAATCTCCTTAATTCGTTCACTAAATTATACTGAAGTTTTGGTATTAATAAAATCTGATTAATCCAGTAGATAAATTCCTTCAGCGATATAAAAATCATTCGCCCCTGCATCACTGGTACTGCCATTCTTATGTAAGCTAACATTAATCCGCCCACCGGTTTCATCCACAGTGTCACCACCATAGAGAGCCCCCGCAATCGCCGCACCACCCGACCAACCATTTTGAATACTGGTAGTTGAAGTGCCCGTGTAAGTATTGGCATTATTACTGTTAAGACTGACATTGAATGAGGTAAAACCGGCGTTACTTACAATCGGATTCTTATCATCGAAATTAGTCACTGCCATGGTGCCGGTATAGGCGCTCGAACCCCAATTAAAAGTCGCGGCTACATCTGCGGTGGTGGTGTATTTATGCACATCATAATTAGTGCCTGTTTGGTTATGCCGATATGCGGCTTTGACGATGGCTGCTCCACTCATGCTAGCCGAACCCGAGGTTGGAATTTCGTTGGCCGCTACTAACTCCCCTGCAACCCAGGTGCCTAGATGCACTGCCCCAGTCTGAGTCCCAGAATTGGGTGAGACATCCACCGCCCCCATCGCCCAAAAACCCCAAGTCGCATACTCAGCATTTGGCATCGGATCATTACCATTAGTATGGAATAAATCTGAGTCTTCTTTATCCAGAGTGTCATAACTGACCATCACACCCGCCATGTTGCTTGCGCCTCCCGAGGAGCCATCTATCTGTGCCCCATCATCCTTAAGTTCAGCGGCAAATATTTCATTAGAGATGTAGGCAGATTTAGCTGCGCTATTATCGGTATCCCCAAAGTTTAAGACCAGCTCGCCCGTATCCACCGTGTCCCAAGTATTGGTGTAATTATTGCTGGGTAGCGTTGAGACTGACAGCGGCGCTGCCACCTGAACATCGTCGTTGGTGGCGTCGAAATTAATCGAGGCGAGCGTGCTGCCCGATCTGACAGAGGCGAGCTGGTCGTTACCGGTTCCAGAACTATTAAACTCCATAATTCCAGTAAAAAATCCGTTATAAGTTGTGGCGGTAGAACTATAAAAATCGGAATGCCTAAAATCAGAGATAGATTTATAATCTTGGTTGGCGTCTGAGGCATTTGTGCCTTCTTGAGTATTATTGGTATTAGAATTAGTGTAATTGCCTAGATTATTTGTTAAACCAACGTAATTTAACGCTTGCTGATAAGTAGCATTATAAGCAAATCCATCATCTATTGCCTGAATATCATCCCCAGAATACATCAAGAATACTGCTGTAGATTTTGAAGACTCTGAGTCATTTAACTGGAAGTTATTGTGTGTGGTTGTACTATCATAGTCCCTGTATGACTCACCAATTTTATAATCGTTCACCCATTGCACTGGATTGCGAATAAACATACTGATCTCGGTATCATCGGGTGTCTCATTATCCATTAACGTTGTGGCAGTAAATGTATACACACGGCCATCCAAATCAGATTCTGTGGTACGTTTGGCACCAACAAACATTTGTCCTCCATCACCATTACTTGAAATTCCGTAATTCGGAGCAATCCACGATCCAGGCACATCGGAGACCGCGCCTGTGGTCAAGTTGACTTGTTTGATGCGAAAACGAGAAAAATATTGGGTGGTACTGCCACTGGAAACACCGGTGGTACCGCCATCATAATCCACATAAAACCCGTAATCGGTGCCGTTACTGAGAGTGTCTGAACCGGTAAACTGCAGGCGATTGTAGGCATTACCATACTGGAAGATCAGTTTATCGTCAGCGGTGACACCCAGATGAATTCCACCAATTGAGTTACCTGAGTTCCAGCCGGTAGAGCGACCAAAAAAAGTACCTTCCGATGGCGTTGAATCAACCCTGACCACACCACCAAAAGCCCAAGGTTCTCCTGACTTATAGAGCGGTTGTACAGCACCGTTAGATTGAAAAAAATCATTATAGCCATCAAATTCAGCCCAATTCCCTGTGTAGGGGAGATTATCATTGATTAGCGAGGCAGAACTAGTAGTACGAAACTCGCCGCTGATGGCCATTTGGTTGAAGGTATCGGTGTTCCATGTGTCACTGTTGGTGTTGTATTTAACCCCAACACTCATGGGTCCATTTTTGTATGGATCGGAAGTGGTCACCATCATACCGATGGGTCGGTCGTCACTGGCACTGTCCTCCGCAATTAAGCATCCGCGGTCTGAACTAGAAGCACACTCAATGGGCGAGACACCCAGTTGCACACCCAAGCCGTCATTGGTCTGGTTGGTGCGTTTTTGGTAAGACCAGTAATGCGAACCGTCAATGTATTGCCCCGTATCGCCAGCCGAATACTTGGTGGTGTCGTTACTGCGTTTGTCCATGGTGTTGATCATGACACCCAGATAACTTTGCTGGTCATCACGGGTAGTGGAACCGCCGGCACCGTCATAGGAATCCTGAATCGAAAGTTGCGCCTGTAGACCGACACCCTTGCCAGCGGGGTTCATGACCTGATACCACTGAGAGGTGCCCTCGGGCATTTCACTGGTAGCACCAAAACGCGCCGTATCGATATTTTGACTGGGATCGAGCGCTTGTTCGGCCCAGTCGTAATGATTGGCGTAGGTGTTACACGCACTGCTGTTGTTGCCCACCGCGGCACAGTAATCCGGTGCCAGAGTTTTGAAATCCATACTGGAACTGGAATAAAAGCCCGACGAGAAAAAGCTTGGATAGAAGAAATCCGCACTGGTACCAAAACCCAAATGATTTTCAATCGGCATCACGTTTAAGGCAATGACCCGTTTATTATTATTTGTGAAACTGGTATACATAGCATCGGTGTAGACGTCCCCGGTCAATACCACTTGATCGAGATAACTGTGATAAGCCGTACCAATATAGGAATTCGTGCTTCCCATCTGATTAAGTATCCACTGAGCTATGGTTTCATTATCACTTTTATTCCAATAACTACTCGTACCAAATATTCCATTCACATCAGCATGTGAGAAGAAATCGGCATGGACTCCAGATTCGAATTCCTCTGCTGGTATGAAAACTGCACCATATAAATTTGCGTCTGCGTCGTCCTCGGCTTTATTAAACAACATTTGACCGATATTTTGTGTGCCCGCCAGATTTGTAACAGATTGCAACCGAGGGCCCATTCCACTGGGCTCGTATATAAGCCCATTTAAACCGAAGTACCTTGAATCGGAGGAAAATGTGCCAGCCTCCACAACTCCACCTTTAGTACCGGGCCCCCCAGGGGGCCAATCAGCATCTTTATTACCAGTGACGCTGATTTTTGCATCAATCGTAGACAATAATGAATTGGTGCTCATCGTTGCTGTTGCATTACCGTGCCCACCCCCATAACCGCCACAACATCGTTCACCGTGAATATTCACAAATAGCAGACTGTCCGACTCTTTCATCCAGTTTTCAAATAGAGTTTTTGTGGCAGAGGATTCTTCTGAAGATCTACCACTTTGAATGGCCTGGTTAAATATGACGTGATACTCGGATAATTGAGACTGTGAAAGACTTTTAAAATTGTTATTAGTAATTTGATACCCTTGCCCAGTATTGTTACCCCAAGCTTGTAAATCTAAGACCACCATACCTGAACCACCATAACTAAGGTTTAATATTTTTACCGTATCGGGCAGTTCCGTTCCCTGTTGTGCACTGTAATTGATTGTTTCTGCATCTTTATCTAGGGTCATCCAAAATAGTTTGCTGTCAAAGCGACCCGCCGAAAGCACCTCACTTTGTGCGATGTTCGAGACCACTTCGCTTTGCGCATCCACAGTTTTGTAATGGCCATCGAGTGAGGCTCGTCCTGGGGAGAATTGAAATTGCCCCAATCCTGATTCCACACCAATCGGATAAAAATAACGAAAATCCAAATTGTCTACCGTCACACTTTCGTATCCGTCGCCACTCACAATTGAGACCGGTGTGTAGACATTGTCGCTGCCAATGTTGTCGAAATCGGCGAGCGTTTTATTGGTGGCTGTGGATTGTGCGGTGGTAATGATTTGTTCTTGCTGATAAGCGCCTAAGTTGGTGCCAGAAGGACCGCCACCCCGTGTTCCAGTGGCACTGAACCCCGTTCTTGAGACGTTGGTGACTGCGGCCGAATAACGCAAGGTGTTGGATTGTAATTCCTCTATATTTTTAACCGGTACCGTGATCGCGCTGGTCACAGTGTCACCTGAAGATTGTGCGGTAGCGGTCAAGGTTAAATTATAAGATTTAGCTTCCTCAAAATCCAAGGTAGTATTATTGGTAATAGCACCCGAGCTTGCATTTACAGTAAACTTATCACTGCCCGTACCACTGAGTGTGTAGACAAGTGCTTCACTTTCACCATTGGTAATTGAAGATACTGTGGCCACCGAGGTGTTGGTGCCATTGGATTCCACAAATGGAGTATTTTGTATGGCAGTCACTAAGTTTTCTAATTGTGCATCAGTCACCGATATTGCCAGTGCACTCGAGACACTGTTCGTTCCATCAGTGACATTCACGATAACGTTATAACTGGTCTTGGTTTCATAATCGAGGGTACTGGCAATGGTCACAGTGCCATTACTCGCGATCGAGAATTTCGCGGCATCCGTCCCAGAGAGTGAATAAGTAACCGTCCCAGATTCTGGATCACTGCTTGAGGATGTGGCCACAGTGGTCCCCACCGCTGAACTCTCAATAAAATTAGTCGCTGCCAAGCTACTGTTGAGCGTGGGAGGCTCATTCACATCGGCAATACTTAAAGTCATACTTTTAGATTCAGTGATACCATCCACGGTGGCAATAACGTTGATGCTATAACTGGTCTTAGTTTCATAATCCAATAAAGCGGCAAGTTTCACATTCCCGTTACTATCGATGCTGAATTTAGCACTGTCCGTTCCGGATAATGAGTAACTGATAGTGCCATTCTCAGGATCATTCACCGTTGAGCTCGCCACCACGGTATCCACCGTGGCCGCCTCAGTAATAGTATTCGAGATACTCACATTAACACTGTGCGCTTCATTGACATCGGTTAGGGAGATAGCATGGGTAGAGATGGTATTATTGGTACCATCACTAGCATTAACAGTGATGTTGTAACTGTTTTTGGTTTCATAATCTAGTGCACTGGCAATAGTCACCACCCCATTACTGTCGATTGAGAATTTCGCGGCATCCGTCCCAGAGAGAGAGTAACTAATAATTTCAGATTCTGGGTCGCTGGCAGAAGCAGTCACCACAGTCGTTCCCACGGCTGAAGTTTCAGCGAAATTAACCGCCGCGAGGTTACTCGTGAGCATGGGCGCTTCATTTATATTAGCTATATTTATCGAGAGAGGTGCTGAAACAGTTAGACCATCCACGGTAGTGTCTACACTAATTTCATAATCAGCTTTATCTTCATAATCGAGTAAAGTAGCAAGTTTAATATTACCATTTTCATCAATACTGAATTGAGCACTGTCTGTTCCTGAAAGGGCATAATTAATAGTGCCACCCTCAGGATCAATGACAGCCGTGGTCGCCACTATTGTATCCACAGTTGAGGTCTCTTCGATGGTTGTATCGGCTAACACAACATTCACACTGTGCGCTTCATTCACATCCGTCAGCGTAATCGCTGTGGCAGTTGAGGTGCTCAGAGTTCCATCAGAGGCAGTGATAATTAAACTGTAATTGTTCTTGGTTTCATAATCTAAAACACTGTTGAGTGTGACAGTACCATCATTGGCAATCGAAAATTTGTCACTGCCCTCACCAGAGAGCGAGTAATTTACAGTGGCTGCTTCTGGGTCAACTGCAGAGGCATTGATTACTGTGGTTCCAATAGCCAAATTTTCAGCAAAATTAGTCGCGGCCAAAGTACTCAATAACTCAGGAGCTTCATTAAGGTTATTTACTGCGATACTGATTGGCACCGTAACAATGTCATTATTTTCTTTGGTATAAACAATCGTGAGATCAAATTGTCGTTCACTCTCATAATTCGCATTACCATTATAAATTAATTCATTACTTTCCTGATCATAACTGAATAACTCACTGCCGATGCCAGTGAGTTGCACTGTATAAGCAACCTCAGCAGGGTTATCTAGAGCAACACTGGCAACAGTAGTGGTGAGGCTATTCTCATCAACACTCAGAATGTTCTGCGTTAACAATGTCTCAAATACTTGAATAACTTCAACGGTGTTGGTTGCTTTACGTTCTGCTGTAGATTCTGAGGCAACTTGAGTGGTTTCTTGTGCCACCTCCTGCGTCTCGACCTCGCCTGTTTCTACTTCAACCTCAACATTAATCTCACCCGCAAAATCATCGGCAACTGAGAGGGTGTCTGGGGCAGCTTGAGATGAATTATCTGAAATACCAGAGGAATCTAATGTACCTTCATTTACTTGTGGCTGTGACTCAGTCTGAGTACCCGCATCAGCTTGCATCTCAGTCTCACTACTAGATACAGACTCAGTTTCAGTTTCAGTTTCAGTTTCAGTTTCAGTTTCAGTTTCAGCAGAACTCTCTGTACCAGCATCCTCAGTGGAGCTAGCTTCTTCATTACTTTCCTCTGACTCAGTTTCATCACTCGCTTGAGTGTCAGATTCCTCGCTATTTTCAGCTTCAGATTCTTCACTCTCAGCTTCTTCCGAACTTTCTTCTTCTGTTTCTTCGTTATTATCTTCGGATTCTTCACTTTCTGCTTCTTCCTCTGACTCTCCTTCTTCAGATTCTTCTTCTGACTCTTCTTCTGATTCCTCACCCTCTTCTTCAGATTCACTTTCTGTTTCTTCTTCCTCCTCCTCATTAGCAACTAGATTTGCTTGAAAGGCATTCAACATCTCAGTGGTGAGGGCTTGTGGCAAGTCAATCTCATCGGTCGGATCTTCCACCACTACCACGAAACCATTTTCTGTTAATACGATATCCCCATCGGCATTTTGGGTTGGGATAACTCGCATCTCCTCCCCATATATAAAAGCTGCTGTGGTGCGTTGATTGGCGCTATCTACAATAGTAATACCACCACGAATACCAACCGTGGCAGAGTTGGTCTTAATAATGGCGGGTTTCTTTTTGGTTACTTTACCGCCCACTAATCTTAATAACCCGCGACTGGTGACCTCGAGTGAGCCTTCGGCTGTTTCTGGATTGTAAATAAACCGATCGAGAGTGACGCTGGAATTCGGGCCAATCGTAAAGGCCGTTCCATCGATTAATAACATTTGAGCTTTACCTGCACCGTCGGTTTGGAGGGTATGATTCTGAATAATCTTATAACCCGCTTCGACCAGTTTACGCTCTTCTTCTAAAGTAAGATCTGTCGTATTTTGGTTGACCGCAGCAGCTACACCGATTCGATCCTGCGCCACCACGGGCTGCATTAGCAGCCACATAAATGCACAGCAGATACCAGTTTTTCCCAGTAAATGAATATAAGATTCTTTTGTCATATGGTCAGTACTACCCTAAACTTATTGCAGTCACTCCAAGAGCCCCCTCTTTAAGTAAATTGCAATTTACTCACTTATAATTACACCGTTGATTATTATCCTATCAACTAAGCCAAATCAGTTAGGTTTATGATGACATTCTATTGACATTTAATGACACATATGACATTTTAAGACAATTAAATGACATATAACGACAATTTTTGTGATTTTTAACTAAAATAATATTAAACAGCTCAATAAGGTAAGAAATAATAATGCTTCAAGGCCATTGTGAATGCCAAAAAATCTGCTTCAAAGTTAGCGGCGAAATAAATCAATTGTCGCACTGTCATTGCTCTCAATGTCGCCGACTGCATGGTGCTGCTTATGGCAGCTATGCTCGTGTTATGAAATCAGAATTTCAATATTTAACTGGCAGTAATGAAGTTAAGCAATATGCATCTTCAACCGGATCAACTCGTATTTTTTGCCATCATTGTGGTTCGAATATTATGGTTATTGTGGCGGCTGAACCAACGGTTTTATATGTGGCTATGGGGGTCATCAATGGTAATCCCATTCTTCCTAGCGATTGTCATCATATTTATGTTAATTCAAAAGCCAATTGGCATTCTATCACTGATGATTTACCCCAATACGATGAAGATACAGTAGAGGTCAAATCGTGATTCAATTGCGAAAAATGGCTATGTTTGGATTTCCAGAGATAGCGCGTGAACTTGGTGCAGATCCGGCTCAAATTCTCAATAATCATGGTTTACCTGCTGATTACTTCAATGCTATTGAGGTCGATGATGTAATGACAATGCAAGACGCTGAAAAACTCATGAAAACTCTTGCTGATAAAACCAGAGCGCATCATTGTGGGGCATTAATGGGAAGTCGACAAGATATCAGCTTCCTGGGTATTGTTGGTTACATCATGCAACAATCGAACACAGTGCGTCTGGCACTGGATGCTTTGCAAGAACATCTGACTTTGCACCACGACAAAGGGCAAACAGGCGTCGCTAATTATGGTGATGTCTCTGGTATGTATTGGAATAATCCATTGCCTTTTGAGTTGCAACACTACACCAATGAAGTGGCAATGGCACAAGCTGCTGTGGTTTTAAGAGCAATTATTGGTAATCGATTCAGAGCTAAAACGGTACATTTTACCCATGAAGCACCAAATAATATCGAACCTTA
>CABXJW010000006.1 GCA_902512585.1 uncultured Woeseiaceae bacterium
ACTGGTCATTTCATTTTTCATCTATTTTTATAATAATATGGATTGAAATTAAGATTGGAGGATTATGTATGTTAAGTAAAAGCAGAACATTGACAATAGGCCAAATCCTTCATATCTTTTGATAGTGTTATTTCTCCTAAAGGTAACAATAAATATCATTAGCGTTAAAATTAGCATAACCATGAGATGAACGGATAGGATATTATTTGGTAATACCGCTTCCTTAATAGATGTTGCTATTCCTACAACTGCTAATAAGTTGAATATATTAGAACCAATAATATTGCCTATGGCTAAGCCATATTCTCCTTTTATCGCACTTGTTATAGAGACACTGAGCTCTGGAAGGCTTGTCCCAATTGCCACTAATGTTATACCAATAATTGTTTGAGAGACACCTAATGTTTCTGCAATTTTTATTGCATTTTCGACAACCAGGTTAGCTCCAAACGTCAGTACAATTAATCCAATTGTTAACATTAAAACAGCCTTCGGCGCGCTATAAATATTATAGTCTGAATCTGACAGTTCGGATGCTTCATCACCCTCTGAGTGAATTTTTAAACTAAAACTAATTAACCATGACATGACTAAAAGAAACGCTAACAATATAAGCCTGCCTTCGAATAGACTAATTTCATTGTTCCAGAAAGGAAAAATCATGCTTAATGAAACTAAGAGTAAGAGTATCATCAGTTTCTTATGGATCTTGGAATCTATGGATATTGGTTTTATGCTTGCCATTAAACCCAATACAAGGCCTATATTAGCGGTATTAGAACCAATAGCATTTCCTACCGCCAGATTTGACTCATTATTTAATGCTGCAACAATTGAAACTAGAATTTCGGGAGCAGAAGTTGCAAATGCGACAATTGTGAGACCAATTACGATGATTGGTATTTTTAGAATTTGCGCAATTGATGCAACACCATTGACAAAATAATTAGAGCCCATAATTAATAAGACTATTCCGAGAGTCATTAAAATAAGATCAATAAGCATAAATCACATAAAATTTTTAAGAATTATAATTTTTTTCATTTTGAATTAGAATCTAAAACAATAATACATAATATTCTCCTAGATGTCGGAGTTGTTTCGAGTAATCATAGAGAATACCCAACAAGGAACAAAAGAATATGCTTCCGGATGAAATAAGCAAGTTAATAAAAGATGGTATTAATGGTGCTAGAGTTACTGTGCATAGTGATGACAATACTCATTATAATGCGATTGTGATAAGTGATTCTTTTACTGGAAAATCCTTAATTCAGAGACATCAAATGGTATACGGGTGTCTTGGTCAAGCCGTAGGAAATGAAATCCACGCTTTGTCTTTAAAAACTCATACAATTGATGAGTTAAAGCTCAAAGAATGAAATGGAAAAATTAAAAATCATAGGTGGCGAAAGATTATCAGGTGAATTAGTTGTCTCTGGTGCTAAGAATGCTGCTCTTCCAATATTAGCTGGTTCTTTACTCACATCTAAGATCGTTTCGTTAAAAAATATTCCACAACTAAATGATATTGCAACAATGTTGACACTGCTGCAAAGCATGGGGGTAAAGGTTTTATTCGACGAAAAGATGAATTTACAACTTGATGCAGCCTCAATCGACACGTTTTGTGCGCCATATGATCTAGTCAAAACCATGAGAGCCTCAATTTTAGTTTTAGGTCCGTTATTATCAAGATTTGGACAAGCGAAGGTATCTTTGCCAGGTGGATGTGCCATTGGTGCTAGGCCAGTTAATTTTCATGTGCAAGGCTTGAAAGCGATGGGAGCCAATATTTCTGTTGCTGATGGGTATATAAATGCTTCAGCAGATAAATTGCATGGAGCGATAATTGAGTTTAGTAAAGTAAGTGTTACAGGCACACAAAATATTATGATGGCCGCAACATTAGCCGACGGTAAAACAGTAATTAAAAATGCAGCTCGAGAACCCGAGGTTATTGATCTAGCGAATTTTTTAAATAACCTAGGAGCTAAAATTACTGATGTTGGAAATGATCAGATAACCATTATTGGAGTGGATTCACTTCAGGGTTCTAATTATGAAATACTTTCTGATCGAATTGAAGCTGGTACTTATCTTGTGGCTGCAGCAATCACTAGAGGCAAAATTAAGCTAAAAAAAATTAACCCAAATAATTTAGAGGCAGTTATTTTAAAATTAGTCGAAGCAGGCGCCATAATTGAGGTTGGAGACGATTGGATAAGCTTAGATATGCAGGGCAAGAAACCCAAATCAGTTGATATAAAAACGTTACCTCATCCCGGCTTCCCAACAGATATGCAAGCTCAATTTTGCGCATTGAATTCGGTTGCATCGGGTTTAGCTGTGGTAGAGGAAACTATTTTTGAAAATCGATTTCAACATATTAATGAACTACACAGAATGGGAGCATCTATAGAGATAGATGGAAAAATCGCTAAAATAAAAGGTATTAAACAGCTAACTGCCGCTCCTGTGATGGCCACAGACTTGAGAGCCTCTGCTGGATTAATTATTGCCGCATTAGCTGCTAAAGGTGAGACAATCATTGACCGTATTTATCATATCGATAGAGGGTACGAGAGAATAGAAGAGAAATTAAATCAATTAGGCGCATCAATAACTCGTGAATCAGGCTAAAATTATATTTCTATATGTATACTGCTAGCCAATTGGTCTAATGAACGTGTATAATATTAATCTAGCATATAAGTCGATTAAATTTACAACCAAACTAAAATTAATAACCTTAGCCACTAATAAAATAGGTAAATATAAATTATTTTTTCCGCTGATGACGTTTCTTAGTGTCTGATGACGAAGAAAGGCAAGAACATCTATAAAATTGGTGGGTGGAGTATTTACCGATGACAGAAAAAGTCGATCAAAGTAAGCGTCACTTTCTAACTATTGCCACAGCAGTGACTGGCTCAGCAGGTATAGCTTTTGCGGCAGTACCGTTCTTATCATCATTGAAACCAAGTGCCAGAGCTAGGGCCCTTGGAGCGCCTGTAGAGGTCCCATTAGGATCACTTGAGCCTGGAGAGATGGTAAGAGTTGTATGGCGCGGAAAGCTTGTATATGTTTTGCGACGCACTGAAGAAATGTTACAAAGATTATCAGGCGTCACAGAGTTCCTCAGAGACCCAGATTCAGCAGATACTGAACTTCAACCAATTTATGCCTCCAACGAGCACCGTTCAGTTGATCCAGAATTCCTTGTGGTTGAGGGATCATGTACCCATCTTGGTTGCGCACCCATACCTCAATTCGAAGTTACACCGTCGACAGATTGGTTTGGAGGGTTTTTTTGCCCTTGTCATGGTTCAAAATTTGATTTATCTGGGAGGGTATACAAAGGTGTACCAGCTCCAACAAACTTAAAAGTACCTCCATATAGCTTCACCCAAACAAATGTTATAACAATCGGTATAGATTCAGGTAATGCGTAATGGTAAATAAAGAAAATAAACAAGCAGAATCATCAAGTAAGTTACTTGACTGGATAGATCAACGTTTCCCATATACGGAGACGATGAAGCAGCATATTACCGAATATTACGCCTCGAAAAACTTCAACATTTGGTACGTTTTTGGTGTCTTAGCTATGGTAGTTCTGGTTATTCAGCTATTCACTGGTATTTTCTTAACTATGAACTATAAGCCATCAGCAGCTGATGCCTTTTCATCTGTAGAATATATTATGCGAGATGTGGAATGGGGCTGGTTGATTCGTTACATGCATTCAACTGGTGCATCATTCTTTTTTATCGTTGTATATCTCCATATGTTCAGAGCAATGCTTTATGGATCTTATAAAAAGCCAAGAGAGTTGATATGGATTATAGGTATGCTGATCTTTATAGTGCTCATGGCTGAAGCATTTGCAGGATATCTATTGCCATGGGGTCAAATGTCATACTGGGGAGCCCAGGTTATAATTTCAATATTTGGTGCAATACCTTTTATCGGGGAAGCTTTAGTTGAAATTATTCGGGGTGATTATTCAATCTCAGATATAACGCTGAACCGTTTTTTTGCCCTACACGTGATCGCATTACCGCTGGCTCTAGTAGCATTGATTTTTGTTCATATCGTGGCACTCCATGAAGTAGGTTCGAATAACCCAGATGGAATTGAAATAAAAGAGCATAAGGATCATAACGGCATTCCAATTGACGGTGTTGCCTTCCATCCATACCATACCAGTAAAGATCTAGTAGCAATAATTATATTCTTGATGATATTTTCTTTTGTTGTATTTTTTGCCCCAGATATGGGTGGTTACTTCTTGGAATACGCGAATTTTGAGAAAGCAAATCCAACAGCAACTCCTGAGCATATAGTTCCTGTTTGGTACTTCACTCCTTTTTATGCATTACTTAGAGCTGTTCCAGATAAACTTGGTGGTGCGATAGCAATGGGACTGGCCGTTATTCTTCCATTATTCCTTCCTTGGCTTGATCGAGCTAAGGTAAAATCAATTCGTTATCGTGGATGGATTTATAAAACAGCACTAACATCGTTTGTCATAAGCTTTGTTTCATTGGGTGTTCTTGGAGTGCTTCCAGCAGAGGGGATATATATTTCATTAGCAAGATTTTTTGGGTTTATTTATTTTGCTTTCTTTATCCTTATGCCTTACTACAGCAAGATAGATAAAACGAAACCAGTGCCTAATAGGGTAACTTAGATGAAAAATATTATTAAAAAATTATTAATATCAGTCGCTGCTTTGATATTTTCGATAAATGTTTTCGCGGCCACCGAACAATCTTTACTAGTAGCGAATAACAATCCTCATGATGTGGAATCACTCCAAAGAGGTGCTCGAAACTTCATGAATTATTGTTCAGGTTGTCACTCAGCAGAATATGTTCGATATGAAGTGATAGCATCTGATCTTGGCTTAAGTGATCAGCAAGTGAAAGAATATTTGATGTTTAATGCGCAACAAACATTTGAAACAATTAATACATCGATGCTTGAAGTCGATGCCGCTGGCTGGTTTGGTCAAGCACCACCTGATCTATCATTAATGGCTAGAGCTAAAGGAACGGATTATATATATACTTTTTTAAAGAGCTTTTACATAGATAAATCAAGTCCTACTGGAGTAGATAATGTGGTTTTAGCTGGTACAAGCATGCCAAATGTATTGTGGGAATTGCAAGGTCATCAAGTCAATCTTGAGGAAGATGGAATAAATCATCTTGAACTCGAGATTCAGGGAAAAATGTCTCCTGAAGAGTTTGATTTTTTTCTTCGAGATACAGTTAATTTTTTAGAATATATGAGTGAGCCAATCAGAAATGCTCGACGAGCTCTAGGGATAAAGGTACTTTTTTTCTTGGCTTTTTTCCTCTCATTAGCTTATTTTCTAAAGAAAGAAATCTGGAAAGACGTAAAATAGTGCCCTAAAAGATTTCTAATTTTAGTCAAACATTCTTTTTTTAAAGGGATTTCAAATGTCAGTAATTGCTAATCGACGATCAATAATGAATTTATTTTCAAAACCGACTTGTATTCACAGTCATCGAACTAGAATTGTATTGGCTGAAAAAAACATTAATATTGATATTACTAGTGTGGTGGGACCTGATCTCCCTGAAGATCTAATGGATATTAATCCCTATCATACACTGCCAACTCTCATTGACAGAGATTTAGTACTCTATGATTCACGAGTTATTATCGAGTACTTGGATGAGCGCTTCCCACACCCTCCATTAATGCCTGTAGATCCAGTGACACGCGCACAATTCAGAATGGCGCTCTATAGAATAGAGCAAGATTGGTATACGTTGGCCGATAAATATGCAGTAAATGGAGAGGGTAAGTTAGCAACAAAACCAAAAAAAATGTTAAAAGAAAGTATCCTTGCTGCTGTCGATTTATTTTCTATAAAGGATTATTTTATTAGCGATGATTTTTCATTGGTTGATTGTACAATCGCACCTATCTTATGGAGATTACCTGAATATGGTATTGACCTAGGACAGAATGCTGCGGCTATTGATAACTACATGGATCGCGTCTTTGACCGGCCATCATTTCGTGAAAGTTTAAGTGAGTTAGAGCAAGAAATGCGCCTATAGGTCAGGCTTAATTAAAAAAATGGCATTACCATTACTCTCTAAACGTCCTTACCTCATCAGAGCAATGCTAGATTGGATTAATGATAATAAATTAACTCCATATATATTAGTAGATACAAATATATCGAATGTTAAGGTACCAGAAAAATTCATTAATAAAGAAAAGATTATTCTTAATATTGGCCATACAGCAACGGATGACCTGAATGTGACTTTGGAGTCAATTTCATTTAATGGTAGATTTGATGGAAAATCACTATCAATTTTTGTACCTACTGAAGCAATACTGAGTATCTACACAAAAGAAACAGGAGATGGCATGATATTTTCTGATGAAGGCACATCCCAACCAAAAGATAAGATTGAAAAGAAGGCCCCTCATCTCAAATTAGTAGAGTAAGTTACCTGTCTCTTGTAAGTTTCTTTGAATTTTTGGCTCACCATCTATTAATTGTGCCCAAGCGAGCCTTCTGCGAATTTTTCCATCTTCTTGCATGAATAATTGACCTGTAGCACCATTTAATTCTTCCATATGGTTATTTCTTATTGAGCTTATCGCCGCCATTAAGAAATACGCATCGTACCCCATCGCATTTTGACGACTTTGTATTGCGTCACCAGGCCAATATTTTCTTAATAGTGAAGGTAAATTCTCTAACCAAGTTTGTTGATCTATAACCCAGGGGGCATCAGTAAATATTATTCCATTTAGATCATCTAAATTGGTATTAACAGAATATATTGTAGATGTTGAATATATTGTTAAGGGCTTATCCCCTGACAAATGATAGTTTAGTTGTGATTTTAAAAGCTTTGCTGTTGTTGAATCTGCAGCTACAAAAAAAATAAAATCTATGTCTTGTCTACGTCTAGGATTATAATTTATTCTTTCTCTTAGATTAGCGGACAATCGGTCATATCTTTTTTCGCTCAATGAGATACCCAATGAGCTTTTTAATTCTGATGAAAAGTCTTTCTGTGTGGGATCGTAAAACTTACTCTCAACAATAACGCCATCCATGGATTGGAATGTACTTTTATAGATTGCCTCTAATTGTCTGCCCCACTCATTATCTGGAGCGAGGATTAATCCAACTTTATTCTGATCTACTATAACTTTACTTGAGGTTGAGATAGCTTCATCGATTGATGATAAAGAAAATTGATACATACCAATCAATGAATCGTCAACATCTAGAGTGTTTAATGTCAGAATTGGAATATTAAAAGCAATTTTATTGCTTAACTCTTTAACTGAGTTTTGCAATAAAGGTCCTACTACAAAATCAGCACCTTCATTTACAGCTTGATCATAAGCTTTCTCACTAGTTTGAAATTTTTGAGTATCGTAAATTCTAATTTTGCTAGCACCAATATTTCTCTGATTTAGAGAGTAATGAGCACTTAAGAATCCATGCAATATAGATTCACCCTCTCTTTGGAAATCCCCACTCATTGGCAGAATAAGAGCGACCTGACGAGGGAAGTTTTTCAGGAATAATGGCGCTGATAACCCTTCGTCTCTCATGACTGGCAAGACTGTCTCACTGACACTAGAATTACTTAAATTTTTGTTAAGCGTAGATCCGCACCCAGTCAAAATACAACACAGTATTAAAAATGATAGCAATTTATGGTGGTTTTTATTTTTCAATAGATTCTTTTTTATCTTAATTAATGACCGATTTAGGATATTCTTATGCTAATCATTAAAAATATCAATGGAACTTTTGATAATTGTGAAAAACGTAATAAAAAATGGTTGTATATATGTGGTGGCAACACCCATTGGAAATCTCGGCGATGTGTCAAATAGAAGTATAGAGATCCTAGGAAAAGTTGACTACGTTGCTGCTGAAGATACTCGTAACACTCGTAATTTTTTATCTCATTTTCAAGTTAGCGCCAAGTTAATTTCCCTTCATGAGCATAATGAAGTTAATCAATCTAAAAAAATCATTAAAGATGTTTTGAAGGGTATGTCGATAGCCATTGTTAGTGACGCGGGCACACCAGCAATCAATGATCCGGGATATAGATTGATTTCATTGGCTCATCAAAATGAAATAAAAGTAATTCCATTACCCGGACCTTGTTCTGTTATCAGTGCGCTTTCAGTTTCAGGGTTGCCCAGTGATAGATTTTGTTTTGAGGGTTATTTGCCCGCTAAGAGAGAGTTGAGGAAATCGAAATTAAAAGAGTTAATTGAAGAAGAAAGAACCATGATTTTTTTAGTTTCAGTACATAAAATCCATCTAGTCATTGAAGACATGATGTCGATCTTTGGTGAATCTAGACTAGTCTTTTTGGCCCGTGAAATGACAAAAATATTCGAGCAAAGTATAAAAACAAATCTTAAGGAATTATCACTAATGATTGCTAGTGGACAAATCCCTAAAAAAGGAGAATTTGTGGTTGTTCTTAGTGGAGTCATTGTAAGAAAAAATAATTTAGCTCTAGCAAAAGAATTATTGGATGAGTTAATTAAAATTAATTTGAGTAGTAAAGCGGTTGATATCGTCACCAGAGTCACAAAGGAAAAACGTAATAAGATATATAAATTAATGCTTGAGATGAGAGAGGATGATGAAAGTAAATAAATACTTTTTGTTATCTCTTATTTGTTGATTGTCTTAAGTTATATTGATATGTTCATAGGACAAAAATTTTTATACATGAGCAATATTATCTGATGACAAAAAATTCAAAGCCTGCTAATGAGGGTCCACTCAATGATATTCGAGTGATTGAGCTGGGCCAACTAATTGCAGGACCTTTTTGCGGACAATTAATGGCCGATATGGGCGCTGATGTAATTAAGGTTGAGCCACCTGGAGCTGGGGATCCCATGAGAGTATGGGGCCGTGGTGATTACCCCTTATGGTGGAGTGTTTGTGCGAGAAACAAAAGATGCATAACGGCAAACTTAAGAGAGTCAGAAGGACAGGAATTAGTAAAAAAATTAATTTCTCAGGCTGACATGGTCCTGGAGAATTTCCGACCGGGTACCCTTGAAAGATGGGGAATGAGTTATGATGAGTTATCAGCTCAAAATCCTGGTTTAATAATGATTAGAGTATCTGGTTACGGACAAAGTGGTCCTTACTCAAAGAGAGCGGGCTATGCTTCGGTTGGAGAGGCTGTTGGAGGCATGCGCTATCTTTGTGGTGAGCCTGATCGTAAACCCAGTCGAGCTGGTTTATCTTTAGGCGACTCTTTGGCGGCAACGTATGCCTGTATGGGAGCTTTAGCAGCATTACATCATCGAGAAAAAACAGGTGAAGGGCAAGTAATTGATGCCTCTATATATGAATCGGTATTAACAGTGATGGAGGCAACAATTCCTGAGTATACGGTGAGTAATCACATAAGAGAAAGATCAGGATCAAAATTACCAAATATCGCCCCATCAAATATTTATGACTGTAAGAATGGCAGTATAGTTATTGGGGCCAATCAGGACACTATTTTTAAGCGTCTATGTGATGCTATGCAACAACCTGAACTTGCTTCAGATAAACGTTTTATAGATCATGTTAGCAGAGGAGATAACCAAGATACTTTGGATCAGCTAATAAATGATTGGTGTTCTACAAGGAATGTAGATGAAGTGGAAGAGTTAATGCAACTTCATACCGTCCCTGCCGGAAAAGTTTATCGAGCACCTGAAATGCTCAATGATCCACATTTTATCGATAGAGAAGCTTTGGTCGATGTACCGTCTGAGAGATGGCCAGATCTAAAAATGCAGAATGTATTTCCCAAAATGTCAAAAACACAAGGCCAAATTAGATGGCCTGGTGTAGATGAGCTAGGGGCTCACAATAATGAAATTTATGAGGGAATATTAAATCTCTCAAAAGATCAACTAAGTGATCTTAAGAAGAAATCAATAATTTAATAATATAGATAGAGGGTATAGATATGAACTTCAGACTTGGTGTGGACGTTGGGGGAACTTTTACAGATTTATTGTTGGTTGATGAATCTTCTGGACAGACATATACAGCAAAGGTTCCATCTACTCCACAAGACTCGTCAATTGGTGTATTGGATGGTGTTAATCGTATTTGTAGTGACTCGGATATTGATTTAACTAAAGTTTCACAAGTTATGCATGGCACAACGGTGGCAACAAATGCTGTGCTAACTGGTAAGGGCGCAAGAGTCGGATTAATAACTACCAAAGGTTATCGACAGGTACTGCAGGTGGCCAGATCTTTCTGCCCTGGTGGTCTAGGAGGTTGGGTAAGTTATATTAAGGCCCCATTACTTGCTCCTTTGGAATTAACTATCGAGGCTGATGAAAGGATGGATGCTCAGGGTAATACAGTTTCAGCTTTAAACGAAAAGAATTTCAAAAAAGATCTAAAGACATTATTGGATAAAAATGAAATAGAAGCGCTCACAATCTGTTTTATTAATTCTTATGTGAATGGAGCTCATGAAATCCGTGCTCGTGAAATCGCGCAAGAAATCCTTGGGGAAATTCCAATCTCTATAAGTAGTGAGGTAGTTCCTGAGATGCAAGAGTATGAGAGAACAGAAACCACTGTAGTTAATTCATATGTGCGTCCCCAGGTATCAAAATATGTAAATAATTTACAAAGTTCACTGCAAGAAATAATGGGGAATGATGTAAATCTTGCGATACTTCGTTCTGATGGAGGCTTGGCTTCTGGAAGAGCTGCAGCTGAATCACCGGTCAATTTACTCTTATCTGGCCCTGCTGGCGGTGTAGCTGGGGCAATGTATTTTTGCCGAAGAGGGGGTTTTGAAGATATTCTAACTTTTGATATGGGCGGGACTTCAACAGATGTGGCTCTTATCCAAAATGGGGAAGCACGGGTAAAAAGAGAAACTCGCGTGGGGGATGTCACGGTCCGTGCACCAGCTGTGGATGTTAGAACTGTTGGTGCAGGTGGGGGTTCTATTGCATTTGTTCCTGAGCTCACGAAAGCATTGCGAGTAGGCCCAGAATCAGCTGGCGCTGAACCTGGACCAGCGGCTTATAAGAAAGGTGGGGACAAAGCAACAGTATGTGATGCAAATGTTGTACTCGGGTACCTACCATCTGATGTCAAATTGGGCGGTGCAATGCAAATTGACCGAGATAGTTCGGTAGCAGTTGTTCAAAATTTAGCAGATGCAATGGATATTGACCTGATGGCTGCGGCAGAGGGAATTATTAAGATTGTAAACGAATCTATGTTGGGGGCTTTAAGATTGGTATCAGTAGAACAAGGTTATGATCCTCGGGACTTTGCCTTGGTAGGCTTTGGTGGGGCTGGCCCTTTACATGCAAATTCACTAGGAATTTTAACTGGAGCTTGGCCCGTAATAGTTCCACCTGGACCTGGTGTCTTATGTGCTTATGGAGATGCTACAACAGAAGTACGAGATGAAGCATCACAAACTTATGTAAAAAAAGTTGAAGATATTAATCTAGATGAGTTTTTGAGTGAGCTTGAATCATTGAAAACTAGAGCAAGTATTTCTTTTGCTAAAGACGGTATTTCTGAAGAAAGGCAGAAGGTCGCTTATCAAGCTGATATTCGTTATGCCGGACAGGCATTCCAACTTTCACTGGGGATCTCAACAGACGATTTAAGAGAAAATGGATTGCAAGTTTTAACTACTGAATTTGATCGCCAGCATGAGCAGTTATTTACTTTTGCACATGGTAAGGATCATGAGATAGTGATGTTAAGGGCAGTAGTTAAAGCGAAAAATGAGGGAATGGCAGACATACAGATGGCTGAAGATGGCGCAAGTATTGCGGATGCAGTTATCCAAGAAACTAAATTTTATTTTGAAGGTGAGTGGTATGATGCCACAATTTTTGACAGGAATAAGATAGGGATTGGTACGGAGATTCCTGGTCCTGCTATTGTTCAGGAAATGGACTCAACAACAGTTATATTACCCAAGCATGAAGCTAAAGTAGATAGTGTCGGTAATTTATTAATTAATCCAAGTAATTAAAAGGAGTAAGTTATGACAGCAAAAATTATAGAAACCAACAATACACCTTTTGAAAGAGTGGATGTTGATACAGTAACTGTTGATATTATTGAGAATGCTCTGCGAAATGTTCGAGAAGAAATGGATGCTGTGCTATTCAGAACTGCCATGAGCCCAGGTATAAGAGAGCAAGGTGATTGTTTTCCGATGGTTGCTAATAGAGAGGGTAAGATGGTCGTTGGACAATTCGGCTCATTCATTCATGGATTCTTGGATGCTTATGATGATGAAATTAAAGAAGGCGATATCATTCTGACTAATGATCCATACATGTGCAATGCGGCTGTTTCTCATCTTCCTGATTGGATAATTTTAGTACCCGTTTTTAAAGATGGTAGGCATCTTGCTTGGACTGCGATGTTTGGGCACATGTCTGATAATGGAGGGATGGTTCCAGGCTCCATTCCAATAAAAGCCGAAACAATATATCAAGAAGGTATTAGAATTCCACCAACAAAATTATATAAAAATGGCGTGCTTCAAGAAGATATTCTTGAACTGATTTTACATAATGTAAGGACATCAGAATGGAATCGATTTGATTTAAATGCTTTGGTTGCATCTTGCAGGACAGCGGCAAAGAGATGTATAGAGATCGCTGACAGATTTGGTGATGAGGTATTTGATACCACAATGCAGATCATGCTTGAGCGAAATCTCCAAGCTATGACAGCTATCATTAATATGATCGTTCCTGAGGAACCAGCTTATTTTGAAGACTTTATTTGTGATGATGGCGTTGGTAAAGGACCATATAAAATTGCATGTAAGATGTGGCGAGAAGGCACTGCAGAACGCCCGTTAGCAATTTTTGATTTTTCAGGTACAGATCCACAAGCAAAGAGTTCAATTAATTTCTATATGAATGAGGAGATGTTTAAAATGTTTTTTGGTTCATTTACCATTAACTTAGTTGATCCTCAAATATTATTCAATGATGGTTTCTATGATCTGGTAGATGTTCGCATTCCTCAAGGGAGTCTTCTGAAACCAAATTTCCCAGCTGCCTTGAGCGGAAGAACGCATGCATTAGGTCGAATCTTTGATGTTATGGGGGGAGTCCTAGGGCAGGGAGCTCCTGACGCAATGAATGCAGCTGGCTTTTCAGATAGCCCTCATCTATTTTACTCGGGATATGATAAAAAAGGTGAATGGTTCCAATTATTCCAGATAGGATTTGGTGGAATTCCCGGGCGACCAATAGGTGATGGACCTGATGGTCATTCACTTTGGCCTGGATTTACCAATGTACCAAATGAATTTATTGAAGCTTATTTTCCTCTGAGAATAGTGAAATATGAACCGATTGTGGACTCTGGCGGGGCTGGATTACATAGAGGTGGCAATGGCCTTTCAGTAGCCTATGAATTTTTAGCCGAAGGTCAGATTGCAATACATGATGAGCGATGGTTGACTTATCCTTGGGGAGTCAATGGCGGTGAACCGGGTATGCGCTCTACAAAAAAACTAGTTCGTCAGGATGGATCTGAAGAATGGTTACCAGCAAAATGTGAGGGTATTGATGTAATGGAAGGGGATATTCTTTACTTTAATACTTGGGGTGGAGGAGGATGGGGTGATCCTTTTGCAAGAGAACCTGGTCTAGTTGAACATGATTATTTAAGAGGTCTAGTATCCGCTAATGGGGCAAATCGATATGGGGTCGTATTGAATGATAAGGGAAAAATTGATGAGGATGCGACTGAAATATTACGATCTAAAATGAAGCAAGAAAGGGGTGACGTCGAGTTATTTAATTTTGGTGGTACCATTGAAGAAATAAAAGCGCGCTCTGTGGAAGAGACTCATCTTGAGCCTCCAGTAACGCCATAAAAAGTTAAGAAGGTAATACCAAGTTTATGACCGATTATTTATTAACATTACGGCAAGAGTGGGATCTTAATAAAAATGATCCGATGTCAAGGGTGCCACTCTATCATCAGTTATATATGTTGTTAAAAAATTCCATTCTCGATGGCACCTTAATCAATGATGTTCAGATGCCAACTGAGCAAAAACTGGTTGAGACTTTCGAGGTTTCTCGTATAACTGCTAAACGTGCAATGGATGAATTGGCTTCTGAAAAATTGATTGCCAGATATCGGGGCAAAGGTTCGCATGTTACATACCAATATGAGCCAAAACCAGTTAAAGCTCCTTTAATTGGAATGTTAGAAAATCTTGTTGAAATGGGAATGCATAGTATTGTTAAAGTGATATCTATTGAGACAGTTGTTCCTCCGCATGAGATCGCATTAAAACTCAGTCTTTCTGAAGAACAGACTGTAAAAAAAGTGACAAGAGTTAGAAGTAATGAGGAAGGTATACCCTATGCTTTTTATATTAGTTGGACTCTTGGTGTAACTAGAGGTTTTACTAAAGAGAATCTTGAAAATACACCAAGGTTAAATATTATTCGTGAGAATGGAATTCAATTGACAAAAGTCGAGCAAACACTGAGTGCCCGTAATGCCTCAATGAATGTGGCACAAGAATTAGGCTTAAAAAAAGGTGATGCATTACTTTCAATTATTCGTAATTCATTTGATGAAGAAGGTAAAGTTATAGATATAATTGATTGTGTCTATAACCCACTACTGTTCAATTATGCCATGGTGATGGCTTTAGATTAAATAATCTTGTTTCTTCTTTAGTTTTAACTCAAATCAATTTATTATTACTATAATAAAGTATTAAAGATATATCAAAGTATCATTTATACTTACTGGACAGTAAATTATGGCAATAGATAAAGTTATCAAGAATGTTCGTATAGTTAGACCAGGTTCTTCTGGTCCAGAACAAAAAGATATTGGTATACATCAGGGTCGTTTCTGTGAAATAGAAGATGATATTTCGGTTGATAAAGCAACTGAGGTTATAGATGGTAATAATCACTTGGCTTTTCCAGGGCTAGTGGACGCGCATATGCATGTCGGTATTTATTCTCCTCTTGAGCAGGATGCCAGGACCGAGAGTAAAGCTGCGGCAATGGGGGGAGTGACTTCGGCACTAACATATTTTCGAACTGGCCAATATTATCTTAATAAAGGCGGTCCTTATGCTCAGTTTTATCCTGAAGTTTTAGAAAAATCAGCTGGTAATTACTGGGTTGATTATGGTTATCATCTAGCCCCGATATCTAGTGGGCATATTGATGAAATGGAATCCTTATTAATTAATCATGGTGTAAGTTCATTTAAAATTTTTATGTTTTATGGTGGATATGGTTTACATGGTAAAACTGATCAAAATGCTCAAAAAGAATTTCTAATGATTGGTGATGATGATAGTTATGATATGGCACATTTTGAATTTATTATGCGTGCGGTCACAAAATTAATTCATAAATACCCTGAATATGCCAATCAAATAAGTGTTAGTTTGCATTGTGAGTTGGCTGATATTCTCAATGCTTATACGAAAATTGTTCAAAAAGATAAAACATTGACTGGTTTGAAAGCGTATAGTGCAGCTAGACCTCCACACTCAGAAGGCCTAGCAATTTGGATTGCATCTTATTTGGCCTATGAAACTGAATGTCTTAATATTAATTTATTGCACTTAACATCGAGAAAAGCAGTCGAAGCAGCATTAATGATGCAAAGCACTTTTCCACATATAAATTTTCGGCGTGAAGTTACAATAGGGCACTTATTACTTGATTATGATACGCCAGTTATTTGTCATGCTAAGGTGAATCCTCCAATACGCTCTCGTGCAGATGTAGAATTCCTATGGGAGGCGCTTTTAGATAAAAAAATAGATTGGGTTGTGAGCGATCATGCTTGTTGCTCAAAAGAATTAAAAACTAATAACACAGCTCATGATGATGGAAATAATATTTGGGTGTCTAAATCAGGTTTTGGTGGCACCGAGTATCTCTTGTCTGGACTTTATAGTGAGGGAATAAAAAGAGGAATGTCACTAAATCATATGGCAGAACTTACTTCAAAAAATCCAGCTGATCGCTATGGACTTAAGAACAAAGGAGATATTGCGATAGGTTATGATGCTGATTTGGTGTTGTTTGATCCGGATGAAACTTTCATAGTTCGTTCAGAAGAATCTGAGTCAATTCAAGGCTATTCAACTTTTGAAGGGATGGAATTAACTGGTCGAGTAAAAGCTACTATTTTACGAGGTAACTTAGTATATGAAAATGGGAATACCGTCGGATTTGCTCAAGGTAAGTATCTGCATAGACCAACCAAGATCAATCATGAGATGAATTAATGTTGACAAGTGAAATATACATTTTATTATCAACAGCCGCTGCTATAGCTTTTATTCATACATTGATTGGGCCTGACCACTATTTGGTTTTTGTTGCTTTGGGTAAAGCCAGAAATTGGACTCTTAGCAAAACTTTAAGAATTACCTCAATTTGTGGCATTGGGCATGTTTTAAGTTCAGTTGTAATTGGTTCAATTGGAATCTTTTTTGGTGCTGAGCTCATAAAATTAATCCATTTAGAGGAAACACGTGGGATTTTATCAGGATGGCTGTTGTTAATGTTTGGCGGTATTTATTTCATTTGGGGTTTAAAAAAGATTGGCCGATCTCAATCCCATACTCACTATCATCAACATGGCGATATTTATCATTCTCATGAGCATTCACATGAAGCAGAGCATATGCATCCTCATTTAATTAAAAGTAAAAATTATCCTACTTCTTGGGCTCTGTTTGTAATCTTTATTCTTGGTCCCTGTGAAGCATTAATTCCTTTATTTATGTATCCAGCAGCTCAAAATAGTAATGGTGTTGTCATAATGGTAGCTACTGTATTTGGTTTGGTTACTCTTATGACTATGTTATTAGCGGTTTTTTTGAGTATGCATGGATTAAAATATTTTAAAATACAGTTTTTAGAGAAATATTCTCATACTTTTGCTGGTGCATCTATCATGCTATGTGCTGGAGCGATTAATTTTATGAACTTATGAATATAAATTATAATAAGATAGCTTTTACTATTTATCTGGAGAAAAGAGATGTCATTTTTAGACACAAGAATAGATCATGAGCGTTCAAAAGAGGCCGCTAAGTGGCTTGAAGAAGAGATTTCCGAACAATTGAAGCGTTATAAAAAAATTGTTTCTGATATGGATGCTGCCAGTGAGAAACGAGAGCAATGGTATCAAGAATTTTTTGATCGTATTCAAAATCAGGGATTTAATATGGATGGTGATACGCGTGTGAAAATTCCCAATGATGACTTGCCTGTTAAACCAGACGCTAAACATAAAGTTGTTTATTAAGGATTTTTAAGAAATTTTTTGGAGATAGAAGATGCCTAGACCACATATTGAACCTTTTTGTGATCGTGATGTAAGTTTTAAAAATATGACATTACCAGGCTTTGGCTCTGGTTTTAGTTATAAGACGCTCAGTTTAGATAATGAAACTGGAGCTTGCTCCTTAACTGTTCAGTTGCGCGGTGGTTATAAACAACCGCCCGGGTTCAGCTATTCAGAATTAGAAATAATGGTTGTTGAAGGCCAAATTAAAATAGGGGATGAAGTGTGTAATCGTGGGCATTATTTTTTTATTCCAGCCGGTTACGCACTACCTGCAATAGAGAGTGATCAAGGTGCTATATTATTAATGATGTATAACACTAGTGAACCTAATCATATTGAGAGCACTGATCATCACCCATTAAGTAGAAAGGAGCTTTATCATGCAGTTGACTCATATAAGGATATTATCTGGGCTCCAGGAAATGTAGTGAGCCCCTCAGTAGCATCTGGCTGTATGATTAAATTATTAAATTTTAATCCAGAATCTCATGCAATGACTTTTTTATATTGTATGACACCTCAATTTCATCAGGATAACATCTCTTATCATGATTGTGCCGAAGAAGGTTACCATCTTTGGGGAACTTCTTGGATGATGCAATTTGGAGATCTTCCTACTGGTGGTTATTTCTGGCGCCCTGCATATATTAATCATGGTGCATTTGCCAGTGAATATGGATGTATTGCATTAGGGAGGACGGATTCAAAGCTCTTTAATCATTTTCACTACAATCCTTGGAGCACACCAGAAGAAAATCAATTGAGAGCTGCTGCTAGATTAGCTAAAAGAGACCCACTGCTATATAAGTGGTGCGTGAGTGAGAGTCATAATCACCCACATGGACCTGAAGATTTCGAAGATACCATGCCAAGAAAAGGGCATACTCATGCTAATGGGGTGCACCATCATCACGATCACGATCACGATCACGATCACGATCACGATCACGATCACGATCACGAGAATTGATTTAAATTTTCTTTAAGCTTTCTTTGAGTTGCTGTTTGTCTATTTTTCCTGATTCTTTTTTGGGTAAATAATCTAATTGAATGAACTTTGCAGGGATTTTATATGGAGCAAGATTCTTTTTGCAGAAATCCAAGCATTTGTTGAGCTCAAATTTTGAGTTCGTCTCTATAAATGCCACGATCGTTTCTCCAGAATCTCTATTTTTATGTCCAATCACAGAGACTTCCTTGATGCCTGGATCATTTATCAATGTCGATTCAATCTCATTTGGATAGATATTTATACCACCACGAATAATTAAATCATTACTTCTTCCAACAAGTTGAATATGATCTGAGGGAAGTTTTTTTGCTAAATCTCCAGGAAAAAACCATCCATCATCGGCTTCTATTGAAGATTTATTGCCCTTGTCGTCAAGAAAATTAGTAGCTACACCTGGCCCTTTGTATTTAAGTCTTCCAACAACGCCCAGATCGACTTCATGATTTTTATCATCAACAATTTTAATATCAGTCTGATAAATTGCTGTACCAACTGTTTCTGAATAATTTTCTATTTCCATTGGTTTAATTACAGAAATTCCCCCTCCTTCGCTAGAGGCGTAATAGCCGGTTAACTTTGGGGATAGTTTCTCTAAACAAGCTAATGCCTCTTCACTATGGAGTGGTTCTCCGCTATATAGCAAGTGCTCTAACTCACCTAAAAGAGGCTTGGATGCTGATGCCATTGGCAGCAAACGTCTCAATAAAGTGGGAGGTAAAAAGGTTGCGCTAATATCATTATTATTTAGAATTTCCACTATTTCATCTGGTTGATGGGGAGGAGGAGCGATTACTACTCTTCCTCCAATTACTAGCATGCTCATTGCAAAAGATCGTCCAGCACCGAAAAAAAGCGGCGTCAACAAACCAAAGCTATCCTCAGAATTAAACCCAATTGATTTCTGTTGACTAACGAATCTTTGATATAAATTATCATGAGTAAGAATCGCTCCTTTTGGTTTTCCCGTAGTTCCAGAAGAGAGTGAAATTAGTAAATCTTGTTTATAATTCAAGTCTATCTCAGAATTGGGATGAATGTTTTCTTTGATATCTAATTCTGTTAGAGGGATTGTATTGATATTATCGATATCACCTTGATCCATGATAAGAAGTTTTACCTGAAAGACTAAAGAAATCCTTTCTTTTTCATTTTCAGTCCACCTATGATCGATTGGGACAATAATTGCACCAATAGCAGCGACAGAAAAATGCGCAATAAGATGCAAGGGGTGATCTTTCATTGCTAGACCAATATGATCTCCTTTTTTCATGCCTTTAGAAATCAAAATATTACTGAAACCTATGATCAAGGACCAAACTTGCTTATAAGTGTATTGTTTATTTAGATAGGATATGGCAATTTTGTCGCCAAAAATAGATGCATTGTTTTTAACATGTGCTGCAATGTTCATGTTAGTTAATCGAGAGAATATATGTTTTTTGTATTTTCTCTCAAAAGTTTTTTCAATACATGTGGTTTAAATCCCAATTCATAGATTTCTTGAACAGTTCTTTTAAAATCCAAAACTGGAAAATCTGTGCCAAAAATAACTTTATCTTGCCCATAGCTATTTATATAATGTTTGAAGCTGTCTGGCCAATACTTTGGGCTGTGCGCATCACAACCAATAAATACATTGGCATGCTTCCATGACATAGCGATCATCTCATCGGTCCATGGAATACCAACATGTATTCCAATTATCTTGAGATCAGGAAAATCACAAGCAATAGAATCTAAGTGGATAGGTTGACCTACGCTCCTGCATGGAAATTCTTTTGAATAAACCATTGATTGGCCAACTTGCATTTGGATAGGAATCCCAAGTTCGCAACACTTCGCATAAAAAGGATAGTATTTTGCATGATTCGGAGGTAACTCGAACCAATGAGGGTATAAATGCGCCCCAATAAAACCTAAGGTATTAACTGCCTCCTCAAGCTCTTTAACACCTTTCATACCTGAATAAGGATCTATTCCAATGATTCCAGAAAAACTTTTTGGATGCTTTTTTACAGCTTTAGCCACAACCTCAGGAGGCATATGATAACAACCTGGTAGGCCTGGTCGACCAGATTTTGCTGCAATTAAAAAAGAATGATCAATACTAGCCGACTTCATTCTAGCGAGCATGTCATCTAGAGAGAGACCATGCATAAGATCTTTGTTGGTTTTCATTTTTTCAACAAAAAACTCAGTACCCCAGTCCGGTCTTATGGAGAGCGCCTCTTCAGTCCATATATTAACCACGGCATCAATAATTTTTATGTCATTCATGATATTTCTATTTCCTTTAATGCTTATACCCAAGAGGCAGACCAGCATTAGCCGTATAGCCATATAAGGGCTCATCTGGAAGGGCCTTGGATAGGATATCTCTTATGGAGAATAGTTTGTCTAAATCTATTCCTGTATCAAAACCCATTGCATCCAACATAAATACTAAATCTTCGGTGACGATGTTTCCACTTGCACCAGGAGCGAAGGGGCAACCACCAATACCACTAATTGAGCTATCTATTATAGTTATACCTTCCTCAATTGCAGCAAATGCATTCGCTAATCCGAGACCTCTTGTATTATGAAGATGGATACTATTTAATTTACTATCGCCAATAGTAGCTTTTAGTTTTCTTACTAATTTTCTTACTTTACTTGGGTCACCATATCCGGTTGTGTCAGACAGAACAATCTCTTTACTTCCAGCCTTCATAATTTGTTCAGCTAAGCTGATTACTAAATCCTCAGGTATTTCACCAATAATAGAGCAACCAAAAGCAGTAGCTAGTGCAACTTCAAGATGAGTATTATGATTATTCTCTAAAATGTAATCTGAAATTTTTTTTATTTCTTCGATCATCTGTTTATGGTTTTTATTTACGTTCTTAATACTATGAGTTTCACTGGTTGAGAAGGGAATTGAAATTTTATGTGCGCCAGATTTTATAGCATTTATGGCACCTTTTAAATTTGGAACCAATGCAGCTACTGTTAAATTAGGAATAGTTATCGCGTATTTTACAATTTCTGCGGTATCAGCAAGTTGCGGAATGAGTGATTTTGGAACAAAGGACCCAACTTCAATTTCTTGGATCCCAGCGTTTGCCAGAGCAAGAATCCATTGTTTTTTTATTTCTGTAGGTAAAATTGAATCGATACTTTGGAGGCCGTCTCTTGGGCCTACTTCGCTAACGAGTATTTGTTTGTTGTTCATAAGTATATTATGTTTGACGACTATTTTTATTGAAAGTAATTTTTAGCTTTATAAAACTTCCATTTTGCTGAATAGGTATTAAAGTTATATTAATATAACTTAACTAGGATGGTTTTTCATCTAGTTGCTATACTAAAGATAAATTATGAATGACCTTCCCTTAAAAAATATAAAAGTAATTGAGTTTTCCCATATGGTAATGGGCCCTTCTGCCGGTTTAATATTGGCTGATCTTGGTGCTGATGTTATTAAGATCGAACCAATTGATGGAGACAAGACTAGAATTTTGAAAGGTTCGGGTGCTGGTTATTTTCCTATGTATAATCGTAATAAAAGGAGTATGAGGCTCGATCTAAAGACTGAGAATGGCATTAAAATTGCAAAAAGTTTAATTTCAAAGAGTGATATTTTAATTGAAAATTTTAGATCTGGGGCAATGGAGAAGCTTGGTTTAGGATATGAGCCTCTAAAGAAAATAAACTCTAAACTTATTTATTGCTCAAATAAAGGATTTCTTACTGGGCCATATTCTAAAAGGACAGCTCTGGACGAGGTTGCACAAATGATGGGGGGATTGGCATATATGACGGGTCCTTCTGGCAAACCACTTAGGGCAGGAGCATCAGTTATAGACGTTATGGGTGGTATGTTTGGTGTGATTGCAATAATGGCGGCTATTGAAAAAAGACATGAAACAGGAGAAGGGCAACATGTAATGAGCTCTCTCTATGAAAGTACTGTATTTCTGGTGGGCCAACATATGGCTCAGTATGGTGTTACTGGCGAACCAGCTCTACCAATGCCCGAAAGAGTATCAGCTTGGGCAGTATATGATGTTTTTTCTACCCTCGAAGATGAAAAAGTTTTTATCGGTGTGGTCAGTGATTCTCAATGGAAAACTTTCTGTACAGATTTTAAGTTTGACGATTTTATTAAAGATGAATCATTACAAAAGAATAATGATCGAGTAAAGCAAAGAGACAAGATTATACCAATTATTCAAAACCGTTTTTCTCAAATGGAGTGTGATATTTTATTGAATAAGCTTGAAAAAAGTGGTCTGCCATTTGCTCCTATTAAGCGACCTGAAGATCTTTCTAATGATAAGCATTTGCTTGATTCAAACGGTTTGGTTGAAGTTACATTGAATGATTCAAAAAAAATTAAATTACCCGCAATTCCAATTGAAATGAGTCAAGATAAATTCCTACTGCGAAAAGATATTCCTAAGTCAGGTGAACATACTAATGAGATATTAAGAGAGGTTGGTTATCAAGAATCAGAAATAAGTGCATTTATAAAAGATGGAATTGTTTCGACAGATAAATTATAAATGAGCCCATGATCTCTTGATTTTATCTTTTTTTAAAAAGCTATCAATAACCCTCTCTTTAAGCAGAGTATTCTCAATAAAATCTTGTCCTTTCAGAAGTATTCCCATTACAAAAGGATCAATATTAAATGCAAATTTTTTGTTATCCGGTGTGATGACTATTTTTCTTCTTAAGTGAATTTCAATAAGATTGTTATTAGTACTCTTTTTAATTAATTTATTTATATACTCAATTTGCATTCTAGTTAGCTCAATGGTTAAAAGCCCATTACGAGCACAATTATTTTTAAAAATACGCCCAAATGATTCTGCAATTACTACTTTTATACCAAAATCTATAAGTGCCCATACCGCATGCTCGCGTGATGAACCGCAACCAAAGTTTTTTCCACTCAGTAGAATTGAACTGTGCGAGAATTCTTTTTTATTTAGAATGAAATCTTTATTTAAGCCAATTTTTTTCCTTTTTGCATAAACATATTGCCAGTTTGCAAAGAGACCTTTTTTTAAACCTTTTTTTGAGATAGTTTTCATTTCACGTGAAGGGATGATCTGATCAGTATCGATATTATCGATTAATAACGGTGCGGTTACACCTTTGAAGGCACTGGACCAGTTCATTGTTTTGTTATCGTTTGTGGGGGTACTATTTTTCCTGCAATAGCTGAAGCCGCAACTGTTACTGGGCTAGCAAGATGTGAACGAACTCCGTTGCCCTGCCTGCCCCTGAAATTTCGATTAGTACTTGTTATCACCCTTTGTTGTGGAAGAAATCCCTCACCTCCAGCATAAAAACAAAGAGAGCAGCCTGGTTCACGCCATTGAAAACCTGCATCTTTAAATATTTTATCAATACCTTCTTGCTCTGCTTGTTTTTTTACATCTGCCGATCCTGGGGTGCAGATTGCTTTAATGTTGGGTGAGATTTTATTATTTTTGAGTATTTTGGCAGCTGATCTTAAGTCAGTTAATCTTGCGTTAGTACATGAACCAATAAATGCAGCATCTATTGGTAGCCCCATGAGTGATTGCCCGTTCTTTAGGCCCATATATTCTAAGGTACTTGCCATGTCTTTATTTTTTTCATGATTGGTTAGGTTGTTTGCTCTAGGAATTTTACCATTAATGGGTATAGATTCTTCAGGGCTTAAACCCCAGGTGACAGAAGGGTAGATGTCAGAGGCGTTAATTTCTATATATTTATCAAATACAGCATTATCATCACTGGCTAAACATTTCCAATGTTTTATATTTTCTGACCAATTATTTGTTGGTGAATAAGGGCGGTCTTTCAGGTATTTAAACACTTTTTGATCAGGGGCGATAATTCCAGTAAAAGCAGAAAACTCGACCGCCATATTACACAGTGTAAATCGATTTTCTATTGGCATCATGTGGATTGTGTCACCACTAAACTCAATTGCATATCCCGAACCACCAGAAGCAGAATATTTTTCTATTAGATGTAGCATCATATCCTTTGGATTGACTCCTTCATTGAGTTTTCCATTGAATGTCACTTTCATTTGTTTTGGTTTAATACCACTAAGCGTAGTGGTTGCAAGTGCATGTTCACAATCGCTAGATCCTACACCCCAGCCTATAGCTCCAAGAGCACCTAGTGTACAGGTATGACTATCAGGGCAGGTAACAATACTTCCTGGTAATGTTATACCTTGTTCAGCAGAAATAAGATGAGAGATTCCATGTCTTGGATCATCAATATCAAATAAAGTGATATTAAATTCCTTTGCTAGATAACGCATTGTTGTTATAAATTTTTTTCCTCCAGGCATGAGTGTCTCATCACCTCTACCTGGAAAAGTATCGATAATATGATCCATTGTCGCGAAAACATGCTTTGGATTCTTGACTGATAAACCCCGTTCCTTGAGGCTTTTAAGAGCAAAACTTCCAGTTCGTTCATGCAGGAATATCCGATCTATATAGATAAGATCAGGTTGGTTTTCACCTTCAATGATACGGTGTGAATTCCAGATTTTTTCGAATAATGTTAATGGCATAAGTTCATTATATATAAAAGTTATAAATATATAACAATATATCAATAAATTTTATAATTCTCTCGGTAAATGAAACTGATTTATGTAATAAATAATGTCATGAATTGTCAATTATTATGTTATTATTTGTCATTAACATTTTAGAAAGGAAAAATTATGTTTGAGATATATAATGATAAGTCTGGCAAGTTCCGTTTTAGACTAAGAGCTAATAATGGTGAGATAATCTGCGCTAGTCAAGGATATGTTTCTAAAGCTGGTTGTATGAAAGGCTTAAAAGCTCTAGCTACTAATGCTAAAAATAAAAATGCTTTTAAAACACATGAAAATCGCGGAGGTAAATGGACGTTTAATGTTGTCTCAGGTAACAATAAAGTTGTCGCTTCATCTCAAAGTTACAAAGATAAGAACGGAATGAATAAAGGAATTAAAAGCGTAATGACTAACGCACCAAAACTAATAATTAAGTGATTTCTTTATTTGTAATTAGAATATTTCCATTGTAGATCTATAGTTATTGCATAGGGCTAATTTGAGCATTATCTTTTACTTACTTTCTTAGTATGGTGAGGAAGTTTTTTTAGCGGTTAATATAAAATTATCTAATTGGCCTCAGTAATTTCTAGTTCTATTAGTTCATAATGAGTCATCATATAGCCCGTTACCGAAGCTTTTAACATGATAAATTCACCATCCGCAGAGGTCCAGGCTTCATATGGTGGATGTTCACCTGTCTCGTTTGAACCTGGCCGATTACTATTTCTTTCACCATAGCAAAAATGTAATGCATCAAATGTCCCCGCGGCAACAGTTATCCTCTCTTCTCCGATGTATTCAATCTTTAGTGGGTCTTTCCAGGTCATCAATGAGGGACCGGTAGCACCTCGATGATCAAGTGAGCTCATGAGAAAGTTTTTGTAGATTTTGATGGATGGCCCTTTACTTCGGTCAAGCATATGCAGGTGCATTGCATCTCCTTGGATTGGGTGGGTACCAAATAAAGGTGATGGTTTTTCGTATTCAATTCGTTCTGAGATTCTATCCTTCTCGTTTAATAAACCCTCGCATTCTGCAAATGTATCCTCAAATCTGAACCAGCTACTGCCAACAGTTTTATCACCCAAAGATATTCTGACAAAAGCATCCCTTGTCACCCAATTTTTATCCATTGTTAATACCACATCCCTCATTACATTTGGGTCATCATCAATCTCACAATGAGCTCTTAAGGTTCTTCTTCCATCCTTATGAATAGTAATAGTGAAATATTCACGACCTCTCTCTACGCCTTCATGATTTGGTTTTTGGCTGGTATAAAGGAGTTTCCCTCTTATTGTTTTATGCGGTCTCATGCTGACTCCATATTATGAACTTCAATTATTTACTTTAATGATGGTTTTTCCATGATTTGTACCTCGCATTAATCTTGAAAATGCCTCTGGTGCTTTTCCAAGACCTTCCGTGACATCTTCGAGATATTGTATGCGATCTTCCTTTATCCATTTACTTATATCTAACATGCACTGTTTCCTTAGATCTTCATGATCATAAACTACCATGCCCTTAACTATTGCTCGCGACTTGATGATCCATGCAGGATTTGGCCCTGCGGGCATTGAGTCACTATTATATTGCGCCATTAAGCCGCACAAAACTACTCTGGAATAAAGTGCTAGCTGCTCTATTGCAGCTTGCAGTAACTCACCACCAACATTATCAAAGTAAATATCAACTCCATTGGGACAAAATTCTTTGATTTTTTCAGGTAAAATCTCTGTTTTATAATTAATGCAATTATCCATACCTGCCACATTCTTCACCCAATCACATTTTTCATTTGTTCCAGCAATTCCAATAACTTGACAGTTTTTTATCTTGGCTATTTGACCAACCATTGAGCCTACAGCTCCAGAAGCAGCTGAGACTAGAACAACATCATTATCTTTAGGCTCTGCAAGTCTCAATAGCCCAGCATAAGCAGTTAATCCTGGCATACCCATAATGCCAAGATAGGTTGAGATGGGAATCCCATGATCGATAATTTTAGTAGCATCACAGATATTAATTATTGGGTGAGATTGCCAGCCACTATGAGAGATCACAAGATCGCCTTCGTTGAATTTTGGATCATTTGATACTTGAACGCGACTTATGGCTTCCCCTGCCATTAAATCTCCTGGAAATATAGAACCAGATATATGTCGACCATTTATTTTTCCTCTCAAATAAGGATCAAGCGAAAGATATAGTGTTTCACATCTAATTTGGCCATCTTGAGGATCTTTAATTGCCTCTTTCACCTCCTCAAAATCATATTCTTGAGGAAGCCCTGTACATCTGGTTTTTAGTAAAATTTTTGTATTAGAGGTCAATTTATAAATTCCTTACTCATAAACTATATATACCCTGATATAATAAACTAATATTATACAATCTTATATGAAGCTGGTTAATTTTAATGACTGAAGAAAAATCTAATAATATTGTTGAGAAATTTGAATGCCTTCATGGAAAAGAATATGTACTTTCCGATGAGGAAAGTTGCATTTTGTATGCACAAGATATTTATTCAAAAACGATACCAGCTCTCGCTATAATTCGTCCAAAAAATAAAGAAGAATTATCTGAAGCAATTAAGTTAGCTACCAAATATGACTGCCCCATTATTCCGAGAGGAGGTGGAATGTCTTACTCGCAAGGGTATGTTCCTCTCATTAAGAATAGCATCATTGTAGACTTTTGTCGGATGAATGAAATTCTCGAAATTAACGAAGAAGATATGTTCGTAACGGTTGAAAGTGGATGCACATGGCAAAAATTATATGAAGCATTAAAAACTACTAATTTGCGAACCCCTTTTTGGGGAACACTTTCAGGAATATCGGCAACTATAGGAGGTACATTGTCTCAAAATGGGATATTTTGGGGCTCGACTAAATTTGGTTCTGCTGTGGATTCAGTTATTGGTTTAGAGGTTATTTTAGGTGATGGGAATATTGTTTCTACAGGCTCCAATGCACAAAGAAATGCGATGCCATTTTTTCGCCATTATGGACCTGACCTTACTGGATTATTTACTTGTGATAATGGTGCGTTGGGGTTCAAAACATCAGCCACATTAAAACTCATACCTAAAAGAGAATACCGTGAATATGCTTCTTTTAAATTTAATGATTTTGACTCTCTTTTCAATGCAATGAGCAAAATTTCAAAAAATGAGCTCGTAGATGTATGTGTCGGCTTTGATCCATATTTGCAGAATATACGAATGCAAAGAGAGAGTCTCAGTAGTGATTTAAAGAACTTAGCTGGTGTTATAAAAGGCAATAAGAATCGAGTTATTGCAATGAAAGATACAGTAAAAATTGCTTTATCAGGGCGACGTTATATGGACAATGTTGAATATTCAGTGCATTTAATTCTAGAGGAGAAAACGCAAGAATCAGCCACAACTTCGATCGTTGAGGTAAAGAGGATATGTAATCATGCTGGAGGTTCTGAGATTGAATCGAGCATTCCCAAAATCCTCCGTGCAAATCCATTTACACCATTAAATAATATTATCGGACCAAGAGGTGAACGATGGATGCCAATTCATGTGATCATTCCTCATTCAAAAGCTAATCAAGCAATGAGAGAAATACAACAATTGCTGGCCAAACATCAGGATAAATTAGATAAAAATAAAATTGGTGTTGGCTTTCTTTATACTGTGATTTCGAATAATGGTTTTGTAATCGAACCGGTATTTTTTACACCTGACTCAATTGATGAAATTCACAAAGAGGTGGTTGAGGATGGTATTTTAAAAAATATTGAATGTTTTGAGGATAATCCAGTAGCCAGAGGGCTAACTAATACACTGAGATACGAGTTATTTGATTTATTTGAGGATATTGGTGGCGTGCATATGCAGATAGGTAAATCTTATAATTTTAGAAAAGGTCTCAATATTGAATCATGGAATGTCATAGAAAATATTAAACATATAGTTGATCCAAATGGATTAATTAATCCAGGATCCCTCGGGTTAAATTTGGGTGATGATCATAACTAATTTGATTCAATTATTTCAATTAATTCCCCAGAAATACCCCTTATTACTCCACTTTTTTTCTTGTTGTAAGGTACTCCATCACTATTAATCAGTGGATTTAAGTATGGTAAATTTTTATCAATTTTATCAGAATAGAAGCTTACCATGGCTATTCCCGGGGGAAGCTCTCCAGCTACTACTTGTCTGGTTGAAGAATTAGTCGGATATTCATCTATTTCCACTAAAGATGCATCAGAAAGTTGTGCGATAGAGAGAGGAAATTTTGTATCCATTGGTAAGGAATACTCTTTTGCTAGCGTCCTTATGCGATATGGCATTGGTTCAGATGTATTTATTTTAAATCTTTCTAAATAGAATTCTCTCAATGAGCCTATATCACTTACACCTAATATTATTATAAATACTCGATCTATTTTTATCTCTGCTTCCTTGATCATCAAACCTATTTTTTCTGGTTTTTCTATACTGGTTAAGTAAATTAATTCATTAGATGGTCCTCGTATTTGCATAGCTTTGATGCTTTTTTCGTCATTGATATAGACTGGATCACCGACTACTTTGAAATTGTTACTTTGTTTGAATCTGATGAAAAGTTCATCTAGATTTTTCACGAGTATCTCAATTGCATTCCACCCAAGTGTTCTCAATGAGTTGAATTGACTATCAAAAAATTTTGCTTGAATGAACCTAATGTAAACAGCCGCATTATTTTTTGGCCCCATTATAAGGAATGATCTACCTGCCACATTTTCAGCATCCCAGCTCTTGGCAAGTTTATGAGAAATTATTCCTTCTTCGATGACAACATAGGCCAGCTCTTCTTTATAGGCTAATTTCATTAGATCTAGATTTTCCACCATGACGGTGACAATGGCGATATCATTTAACATTTTTTAAGAATTAAGATTTTTTTTGGCAAGAGTATCAATGACTTTTTTCTGTGTTTCAGAGAAATGTTTTCGTTCTGGAATAAAAAAATCACCTGTCTTTTTGTCTAATAAAGTATTGGCAGGATAAATAGATTTTAAGTTATAGGTTTCACTAAACAGTTCTAAGCGCTGTCTTGAGAGAATATTACTCATGCCTGGTCTATTTCTATAGCGTCTTAGTGCTAATAAATCTATCTCTGCATTACTCACCATTGTTTCTCCAATGCAACTAGATGCTATGACATTCCCACGAAAATCAATAATCTTGGACATACCATCCACAGAATTCATTGGAATTGGTGAGTTTTTAATACCACCGCTATTACAAGAAATTACATAAGTAATATTCTCTATGGCCCTTGCTCGTTTGGAAATATCTTTTGGGGTTGAATCATTACTAGCTACTTCACTACTTGAATGAAGTATAACTTCTGCTCCACGGAGTGTATGGGCACGACAAATTTCTGGATAAAGAATCTCTTCAGAGGCGCAACATGCTAATTTTCCAATTTCGGTATTAGCAACTGGAAACACGGCTTCATAACCATAGGCTTCGAGATACCTATCCCAAACATCATGGGGTGTTGGCGCATAAAGAGATATCAATCTCCTGTAGCGTAATATTAGATCTCCACTTGAACTGATTATAAAGCTTGTTTGAAAATATAGACCTGGAAATTTCGAATCTCTCTCATAGGCATTACCTGACAGAAATATATTATTTTCTTGAGCAATACGTGAGAGTGCATTATATTCTGGACCATCAATATTTATTGCCGCTTTTTTGCTCCATTCTTGAATGGATTCTCCCAAGGGATATCCAGTCATAAAGTATTCTGGTAAAACTACCAATCTAGTGTCATTTCCAATTAATGCTTTGCTACCATTGATGTGAAAACCAATTTTTTCAATGGTCTTCATCATACTTATCTTGGATTCATCTATTGATAATTTATTTATAGTTGGACAGTTTAATTGAAGGCAAAGCGCCATGTAATGTGTAGTATTTTGAGTCATTTTAGTTCTCTTTATTTTTCTCAATGATATAAACATTGATTGTGGCTGCATCTTTTCTTAGCTCTTTGAGATCTTGGTATTCTTGAGAATGCCAAAATTTCCTAGCAGCGTCCATTGATGGCCATTCGGAGATAACAATCTTTCGGTCATCTAGCTTACCCTCAAGTTGTTCGCTTTCAGTACGCATACAAATATATTTTCCACCAAACTGTTTAATTAAGCTAGGCGCCTTCATGCTATAGGTCTTAAATTTCTCAAGATCAGTGATTGATGCTTGTATGATCATTAGTGCTTTCATGCTAGTTTTCCTATGTTTTTAAATTAGTAAATTAAGTGAAGACCAAGCGAAGTATTTAACAAAAGACAGATCCAAATAAAAACAACATAGCGTCTGGAGTTTTCAATACTCTTTTTCATAATTGCATTTGAATTTTGAGTATCCTTTCCATTGATAAGCGCCATGAATGCAGGCTCAAAGTTTCTTAGGTTATGCCTAATAATCAGGCCGCAGATAACTGTTAAAGAGAAAATAAAAATTTTCATACCAGCCCAATTAAATTCTGGTTGATATAAGAAAATATAAGCTACCGTAATAAACATTATTAAGATTATTGAAACTCTCAACCAGTAATCAAGCAAGGCTAAATTTTTTGCTGATTGACCACTTATATGCAGGATAATAACTAGGATTAGCCATAGAATGGCTATAATCCAAATCACACTTAATATCAGAGTTGAAATATCCAGATATCCGAGTATTTTTGACAGGTGAATCCCAGATGGAAGGATTAAAATCATTGATATCCTAGGAGTTTGATCTAAAAAAAATAGAACTTTTGAAATTGTTATCCTTGTTTCTTTGGATAATTTTTCATCAATTAGGAAGTAACTTGAATAGAACACACCTAGATCTGCACCAAGCCAATACACGAGACATAAAGTATGAATTAACTTTAGAATACCTAATTCAGCTGACATCTAATATGCTCAGGACATTCTCTGCAATGACTTCTGCACCTTCTTCAAATACGTTAGAAGTAATAGTGTGAATATTTACTATTTCTGAGTTATTTAATGTTTGTGCCGCAATTTTTGTTGCTTCAAGTAACATAGATTTAGTAGCAATAACATTAATATGCTTTGGATTAGATTTAAATCTTTCCTCACACTTATAAGTGAAAGCAGCATGGAAGGCAAAGTAATCATTTTTTCCAGGCTTCAAGTTTTCAATAAATAATTCCAATGACCTCTCTATTGGAACTTTATCGATACGATTCTTTATATTGAAATCCCATGTTTTTTGTAATGATTCTATATCACCGCTTATACTTAATGGATTAGTCATTTGTGGATAAAGTTTTTTTTGCTCCTTATGATTGAAATAAGGTATATCGATCATAATAATTTTATCAACGCTTTGTTCATTAATTATGCTTAACTCATTTGCAACAAGACAGCCAGTATGAAAACCAAGAAGGTCATATTGAATTTGGGTATCATTCTGCATAAATCCTTCATTAATAGCGTCTGCATAATCTGCAATTTTTGGATTCGCGCCTAATGAATACGAACCCCCGTAACCAGGGTAGTCAGGCGCAATAATTCGACGGTATTTGTTCAGCAATGGCATTATAGTTTTGAAGAAGAGGCCACTGTATGGTGCAGGATGTAAACAAAGGAGAGGCTTGTATCTCTCTTCAACTGATGCTTCTATTTCATATAAATGCATTTGTCCTTTTTTTATCTGTATATATCTTTTTTGCATTTATATTTTAACTCTCATTCTCAATCTTAATAAGTTCATTATTATACGTTTTTAGTGTGAATTTAGCCCATGGCAAGACTAAGATTCCAAATATAAAGGGAACTGCCGCACAGGCATAATTTAAATTTTCGTTACCAAATATATTGTCCGAGAGCCAGCCAACTGTAAATGGTCCCAATAAGAGACCAGTTATACTAATAACCATATAATAAAGTGCCACAGTTTGAGCGCGGATCACACCTGGCGTTATATTTAACAATGCCGTTACAGAGGTTGCTGAGGTTGCCGCTATTCCAAATGTATTGAATGCGATAACTAACATCGCTAACTCAGGTGTAGGCATTAATGGCACTGCTATTCCAGTTGGAACGAGAATAAAGGCGCCAAATATCACTATTAAAAGCGGTGCATCTTTGCGGTTATATTTGGAATACATTTTATCACTCAGCCACCCTGCAATATTTACCGTTAATGGACCCACTGCAAGCAGAACAAGTGCATTCCACACAGCATATGTTTCTGCTTCCCAACCCCAGGTTCTTTTAAACATTGGCGCATAAAAGCCCTGACTATATGCACAGATAATCATTAAACAAACAAAAGCAATAAAACTTCCATAGATTTTCCATTTTTCCTTCACATGTTTAAAAGTGTCAGCAAAGGTTATGCTCTTGTCATCAGCAGCGTTTTTTCCAACACGTTTTGGCTCTTTCATGAAAAGAAAAAGGATTGCTAGTAAGAAGCCTGGCAACCCTACAATGATAAATACAAATTGCCAAGGTGCGATTTCTCCTAAAAAAGGAAAAGAAAGATTAGGTTCTGATTTGGCCCAATTCAGAACTCCAGCACTTATTAAAGAGGCAATTCCAGCACCTAATGACAACGCAGCAGTGTAAAAAGCTATTGGCTTACCTCTTTTTTCTGGAGGAAAGCTGTCTGAAATCATTGACATTGCGCACGGGCTTAGTGTTGCTTCTCCCGCACCAACAGTCATACGGGCAATAAAAAGTTGCACGAAATTTTTTGCTATACCTGAAGCTGCTGTTGCTGCAGACCAAACTGCGATTCCTGCCGCTACTAACCAAGTTCTTTTTTTTCTATCAGCTAAATAGCCTAATGGAAGACCCATAGTGGCATAGAAGATTGCAAATGCAAATCCAAGCAAAAGGCCAATTTCAGTATCTGTTAGATCTAAGTCTGCTTTTATTGGCTCAATTAATAATCCGAGTACATAGCGATCAACGAACGATAGAATATAAGCAATGGTTAGCATTACTACCATATACCATGCATATTTTTCGCTAGGATAATTTCTATTTTCTTTACTCATAAAAAAAATTCCTTATATATTTAATTTGTTTTTTTTGGGATATGATAGATGACGATCAGATTACCATCGAAATCATTGATGCCAACTTCTCTGCCAATTCTGCCGTCATGAGTCACTAGCTCTTCCTCTCTATGAATATGACAACCTAATGCTGCTGCTTCACTTATTATTCGATCCACATTACCTACTTCGATAACGATAGCGCAGCGTTTTGGATTTGGTATTGGCTTGAGTTTTCCATCTTTAATTTCAGTCAAAGCCATTACACGAAGTTGATCAGGGGTTCCGAGAACTGCCCAACGAATCTTATTTGTTTTTTTTATCTCGAAAACATCATATGAATAAGAGTTATCAGGCGCATCTGCTTCATATTGATTAATCATTCCAAGTACATTGCAATAGAGTTTCAATGATTTATCGAGGTCTGTGACAATATAATTGGCACGCTGAAATCTAACATATTCTTTTTTTATCTTATTCATTAATAATTTCCTTTTGATTATTCATCATCATTGGGTCCATGTCTTATTCGGCTGAGTGCAACCCCATAATTACCGCCATCATAGATACTGGATAGTGCTTTCGGCATATTTTCAAAACCATCATAGATATGCTCCACAGGTTTAATTTTTCTCTCTTTTAACCAGCTAGATAACTCTTTTTCTGCGGCATCAAATTGAGCTGAATAATTGTAGATAAAGAACCCTTGCATACATGAATTGGTTCTCCTCAATTTTGTGTAATTATCAAGACCATAGGGTTTATCATGAAGATATTCAGAAATTGACCCACAAAGAACGATTCGTGAATTCTGAGCTAGGTGATCTAGAGAGGCAGATAAAATATCTCCTCCAACATTATCAAAATAAATATCTATTCCATTTTGACAGAGATTACTGAGAGTTTGTCTAATATCTTCAGTTCTATAATTAATAGCCTCATCACAGCCCAGCTCTTTTATTAAATCACATTTTGCTTGATTGCCGGCCAAACCAATAACTCTACATCCAATCATCTTTGCAATTTGAATCACTGTTGATCCAACTCCTCCAGCAGCTCCTGAGACTACGATCGTTTCATTTTTTTTAGGTTTACCACATGCCAGTAAACCAAAATAAGCTGATAATCCCGTCATCCCCAATGTACTCAAACCAATTGAGAAAGGCAGGCCACAATTATTGATTTTTCGAAATCTTTCTCTTTCGGTTACCTCTGTGCTTTTGAAAGTTTGCCATCCAATTTGGCCCTGAAGAATCTCTCCAGGTTTGTAATTTGAATTATTGGATTTAATCACTTCAGCTACACCTCGACCATGGATAACGTCACCAATATCAAGACCTTTTTCACCAGCGATTGATTCTCCAGACATATACATTCTCATTACTGGCGCAAGATTTAAATAAAGAGTTCTAAGCAGTATCTCGTTATCCTGTAATATGGGAATCTCTTCCTCGTGATATAAGAAATCCTCAGCAACCACGTTTCCTTTTGGTCTGCGGGCTATCCTCCATTGGCAATTTTTTTGTTCATTAGTAATTGCCAATTTAGATTACTCTTCACTAACTAATTGGTTAATTTCATAAAAATAACCATCAGGGTCAAATAAAAATAATCCAAGAAATTTCTTCATTTTTCCATTTTGACCTCGAATTGACCATTCAGTTGGCCCGGAATGAATATTTGAGCCAAACTCCTGTGCTTTTTTCGAAACTTCTTGAACGTTATCAGAAGAAGCTACAAACGTTGGATTGCCATAAGTTACAGTTTTAGGAATTTCTTTTGGGGCAGGTAATTTAGGATCCACCCATTCTAAGAGACCAATCATTCCGATTGCAGGATCTTCAGCTTGCATAATAATTAACCTTACTTTATCGCCTGCACCACCTGCGGGCATTCCCGTTCCAGAGAGAGTGACAATATCGTCCATCCAGACGCTAAATCCCAGGACATCCTCGTACCATGTTTTTGAAACTTCCATATCTCTAACAAAGAGTGTCGTTCTTTTGATGATATTCTTCATTTGACTTCCTCAGTGATTAGTTTTTTAGTTGTTTTTTAAATACAGTCCAAGATGTTTCATTGGGCCTATTGTCATCTAATGGAGGTGGATTTAAATATTCAGGATAGCGAGTGTTTAGGATATTTTGAATTTTTTCAGGTACATCATTTAATTCGAAAGTATTAAAGACACTAGCATTAAATATCATTATGCCGGGCTTATCCCCCATTTCCATCCATGGTAGCCACTGCGCTACGCGAGTCCAACCACCATGTGATTCTCCAATGCTTTTTATATCATCATCAAGAAGTTTTTCGGCATTATAGAAGCTATTAAATATTTCCATTGCATGGTACATGCCACCAACAAATTTTTGATAATCGCCACCCAGTGCATTCTTGTAAAAAAGAGGTATTTCAGTAGGAGAAGCTACAACATCATGATACCTTCTTACTTTCATCGTCCTTGAGGATGCTCCATCTTTATCAAACTCATAACTAATAGCTCGCATATTAACAGGATCATTTGCGACGTGAAGAACAGAAGTATCATTGTTGGTCCATGGATTTGTCCACGTATCTAATATCTCATCGGTCTTTGGGTCAAGATACATTTGAATTTCACGTGAGACACTTCTGAATCCTCTGCCTTGAGTGTCATCATTGGTCCTCAAGCATTGACGAACATTAATTCCTACAAGATTAAAGATATGCTTATCCTTTTCTCCTGGTACTCGACTATAAGCTCTTCCTTGCCATGTTCCATATCTTGTAATCCCTTCTTCAGTGGTGCCACAGATCATTTTTTGGTAGGCAAAATAGGCATTTTCCCCAGTTAGTTCTATCTCCTGCGAATGCAGAATGCCTGCTGTTATTGTTAATAGAAAGATTGATATTATATATTTCATTATTTTTCCTCGTATTTTGGATTAATTACTTCTGCATTTCTTGTATTGATGTGACATCACCTCGATTTATAAATAGAGCTTTTTTTCTAAAAAATCTTGTAAAACCTTCGTTACCATTTCTTGAAGGTCCCATACCAGAATTTTTATAAGTATTCTTTTCCTCCTCGAAAATCATAGAGGTTAATCCAGCATCATTAATACTCATCCCGCCACAATGTATTTTCTTGGCGATACTGAGTGCTATACTTTCATTTTCACTAAATATTGCAGCAGAGAGCCCATAATTGGAGTCATTAGCGAGACTAATTGCTTCTTCAATCGAATGGAACGCCATGACTGGCATGATTGGCCCAAAGGTTTCCTTCTTCATGATATCCATATCGTGATTAACATTACTTATTACAGTCGGCTTGATCCATAGACCACCCATATGATCTTCAATCTTACCTCCGCTATGTATGATCGCACCTTTATCGACCGCATCATCGAGATGATTTGAAATGATTTCTGCCTGTTGTTCAAAGATTAAAGGTCCAATTTCTCCACCATCGTTATCCAAAATATTTAAACTTATTTTTTTGGATTTTTCTGTTAATTGATCAATAAAATCATCATGTAATGATATATCAACATAAATTCTTTCTAATGATTGACAGGCTTGACCAGTAGCAATGGTAGATGCTCTCAAAATGGAGGTTGTTGCTCTTTCTAGGTCACTATCGGCCATCACTATAACCGGGTCTTTCCCGCCCAGTTCAAGGCAGACAGGGATGAATGATTTGGCTGCTGATTGAGCCACTTTTCTTCCCGTAGCAACACTCCCAGTAAAGGCGATAATATCTACAGAATTTATTAGGTTTGCACCTGATGAGCCATCTCCGGGGATAATCGTAATTATATTCTTTAAATCAGGTATTTTTTCGATAATCTTAATAAGAGGTTTTATAAATCTCGGTGTAATCTCACTGGGTTTTATAATTACAGCACAACCCGCTAAAAGAGCAGGAGTAGCATCGATGAATGAGAGTAATAATGGAAAATTCCACGGACTAATAACACCTAACAAAGGGTATGGATCATGAGTTTTTTGTATAGCAATATGTGGTATGAATTTTGACTGCCGTTCCTCATTATTTAGTATTGTTGGAGCACTTTTACACCACCTGTCAATACTTCCACACAAACCATAGAGTTCTTGTTTAGAGATGGTAGTCCTTCCAGTATCTATACTCAGAGCATCGATTAGCTCGTCCTTATTTTCTAAAAGCGCATCTTTAAAGCTTTGCAAAATTGAAATTCTTTTAGTTATATCTCTTTTTGACCATTTTTCTTGTGCAATTCTTGAAAGTTTCGCTAGCTTATTGATTTTATTTGCATTAGTAATTTCAATTTCATAATCATAAGCTCCAGTTTTTGGATTGCGTATTTTCAAAGTCTTCTCATGGATCATTTTTTCACTCATTTTGCTTATGAAACTTCTTGATCTCTTTTGATACTAACTCAGGATAAGCACTTAAAAATCCATGACCCCAATCAGGATAATCGATTCGCTCACCATTTCTTAACACAGGGTCAATTCGCTTTGTATGCTCAAAAGTATCATCATTAACATTCATTACTAGAATCGGTTTCTTAATTTTAGATAGATTGGAAATATATTCTTGCGCATAAGTGAATGCAGCCTCATGACCCCATTCATAATAATCTCCTGCCCTTAAATTTTCTGCCATTGAATCCGCGCACATTTTTAATGTCATGCCAGGACCCTTATGAAACATTATTCTTTCCCACATAATTCTGAAGCGATTACCTGCCGTATCAATTGGTATAGGTGCAAACATTTCAGAAAATTCTGACAGCTCTTTATCAGTAAATAGAGGTGCAGCAATATTGATGAGACTGAGAATCCTTTGGGGTTGCTGCATTGTTAACTCAACTGAAACCATTGATCCTGTGTGATGACCAATAAGATGAACTGGTTGATTGCCAACTAGATCATCTATTACATCCCAAATGGATTCAGAGAAATCTTTTATGGTTACGTGAGGATCTACTGGTGGTAAGGAAGATTCTCCATGTCCTGGATAATCAGGAGCAATTACAATTCTTTCTTTATCAGATAAGTATGGAAGAATTTCATGATAAGAGCGACCTGATTTTGGACTCATATGTAAGCATACTATAGGGGGTTTTAGCTGGCTCGTTGGAAAAATTCCTCTACAGTGCATCTGACCATATTTACTGTTTGTGTAACTTTTTATTATCAAAAAAATCCTTTATTAATTTCTTTTAATATATCTCTAGTTTAATTTATTATGCTACTGTTATATCAAATAGTATTTTGATATAACATTATGCCATCTTCACAGATTAATGGAACAAAGTAATAAATATGGCCAAATTTGCTCCCTCGGTTAACAAATTAAAAGATCAGGTATTTCTGGTTCTAGCTTATGATGCTGAAGGTAAAAATAATGTGAGAAATATTTTTTTAGATGAGCATCTAGAATTCATAGAAAAAAATTATAATCAATATCTTTCCTGTGGCCCCCTTCGTTTGCCAGGCGAGCAAGATATTATTGGTAGCTTTTTTATCGTAACTTCTGAGGATGAGGGGAAATTAAACTCTTTTTTGCAAAAAGACCCATACATTGCAAATGACTTATACGGAAAGATGAGAATACTCTCAGCTACACCTGCTGCTGGTTCATGGATGGGTGGTGTGATATGGAATAATGCAGAGGATATTCGACCAAATGCGACTTAAATTTGTTAAATTTTTAATATTATTATTTCTCCATGATGTCATTTGGGCTGAGGAAATAAGTGAGCATCCGATATTTTCAGGTGGTTATAAGGAAGCAGTATTTAGCGTTTCTGATATAGATGGTGCGGTTAAGTTTTATCAAAATGTTGCTGGATGGGATATTTTAAGTGAGGGATATATTCCTAGAGAAATATTGAATAGTTACGCTCTTAAAAAAAATGTAACTGCTAAAGAAGTTGTTATGGGTAATCCCGGATCTGAAAGAGGTTTCATCAGATTAGTTAATTTTGAGGGTGTCAATCAAGTTCAAATTCGACCTAATGCTCAGAGCTGGGAAACAGGAGGAATCTTTGATGTGAACTTTCGTGTATTAGACATGGAAAAAAAATATAAAGAATTACAACAATATAATTGGCAGTCAATGAGCGATCCAGTTGAATTTAGTTTTGGACCGTTTATTGTTAAAGAATGGATACCAAGAGGTCCTGATGGAATAGTTTTTGCAATGATTGAAAGGGTTCAGCCAACTCTAGAAGGGTGGCCTAACTTGCGTGAAATGAGTAGAATTTTTAACGCCACTCAAGTCATAGATGATATGGAAGAAGCTAAAGATTTTTATATAAAAAAACTGGGCTTTCAAACTTACCTTGAGCACAACGATGTTAGTGCAAAGGAGGGGCCAAATGTCCTTGGATTGCCTCATAACCTGACAACAGAAATAAGTAGGGAAGTTTTTATCCTTCATCCAAATGGTGTGAATGAAGGCTCTATAGAGCTCCTTAAGTTTTATGGTGCTAATGGAAGAGATTTTTCAAAGCTAGCAGTTCCACCAAATTTAGGAATATTGATGTTGAGATTTCCCGTATTTGATATCACGAAGTTTTATCAGCTCTCATTAGATGAGAAAATTGATATCATTTATTCTCCAATTCAAGTCGAGCTATTACCTTATGGCGATGTTAAATTAATGGCGGTGAGGGGCCCCGGGGGTGTTTGGTTAGAGTTTTTTGAGAAGATTGATTAAAAATATATTTGAGGGGTTTTTGAATGACTACATATCTTTTTTTGAAATGGGCACATATTCTGGCTATGGCTTATTGGCTTGGTGGCGAATGGGGGGTATTCAATGCCTCTCGACCGGTCACAAATATCAATTTAAGTCTTGAGGAGAGACGTCGTCATATGGAGACTGCGTATCTCATAGATATTCTTCCAAGATCAGCAATTATATTACTTCTTCCGTTGGGTCTGCATATGGGAAGCATCATGACTTATCATCCACTTGGCGCCAGCTGGATCATACCTATGTGGATATTTGTAGTATTTTGGATGTCGATTACATTTACATCATTTCGACATCGTGGAACTGATAAAGGTCTATTCTATACTAGAATAGACGAGTCCTTTCGTTATGTGATTATTCCACTCTTGATTGGCTTTGCAATTTATTCATTGATTACTGGTTGGCCGTTTACTGCTTCTTGGTATGCGGCAAAAGTACTAATTTATGCTCTGCTCTTGATTATCGGTCTTTTACTCAGATTTATTATGAAGGAGTGGGTAATATTATTTAGGATTTTAGATAACGAGGGTTCAAATAAAGAAGTGGAAAACAAACTCTCAAGGTCTCTAGCCTTTGGAAGGTTGTTAGCATATTTTTATTGGATTGGTATCGCTACAGTGGCATGGTTTGGTGTATTTAAACCAGTTTTCTAGAAAAGTATCATTTAAAAAATGGGAGAATAAATTATGGCGGTAGGATATGGTGAATTTCGATTAGGATGGAAATCTGTATTCGCGTCCGCAGTAGGTATTGGTTTAGGTCTCTCACCACTACCGTTTTATACTATAGGTGTTTTTGTTGCACCATTTATCAATGAATTTGGTTGGTCTGTTGAGCAGATTATGCGGGGGCTACCAATTTTGATAATTGGCGCTCTAATTATGAGCCCCGTCGCTGGTTACCTCGCAGATAAATATGGCGTCAGAAAAGTCGTGCTTACCTCCATTCCTCTTTTTTCATTATCGATGATGAGCTTTTCTCTTAATAATGGGTCAATGGTAATTTATCTTTTATGTTGGGGTTCAATTGCTGTAACGGGTGCTGGGACTCTTCCAGTGACATGGACGCGCGCTGTAAATAGTTGGTTTATTAAGAGGCGAGGATTAGCTTTAGGAATGTCGTTAATTGGAACTGGTTTATTTGGGCCATTAGCTAAGATATATGCAGCAACTTTAATAGAGCTATTTGGCTGGAGATTTGCTTATTTTGGTGTGGGTCTACTGCCTCTTTTAATTGCTTTTCCTATAGCATGGTTCTTATTGCATGAGGCAACAAATGATGATTTGAATATTAAAGACTCCTTTACAGAAGCTCAGAGCGAAACAAATAACTTAGGAGGTATGACTGCCACTCAAGCACTTCGTGATTGGCGGTTTTGGCTACTTGGTTTTTGCTTTCTCCCAGTTTCCTTTGCAGTTGGTGGGCCAATACCTAATCTAGAGCAAATGTTCAGTACGAAGGGTTTTTCTCTAGCAGAAGCGATTGCATTAGCCAGTTTTGTCGGATTTCCATCAGTAATAATAGGTCGTGTGTTGGGTGGTTATCTGCTGGATTATTTTTGGGCGCCTGCTGTGGCTGCAATAATACTTAGTCTGCCAGCATTGTCATTATTTTTGATGGTACAACCAGACTTATCTCTAGTAATAGCATTTTTCGCTATGTTTCTTTTAGGACTTGCAGCTGGTGTTGAGTATGATCTAATGGCTTATCTGGTCTCACGATATTTCGGGCAATTAAATTACTCTTCTATATATGGATTACTTTATGGATTTTTTGCCATTGGGTCGGGCTTTGGCCCATGGGTATTTGCTAATTCATATTCGGCAACAGGAAGTTATGACACTATGTTAAAAATATCAGCAGTTTTATTTATTGTTGGTGCAATACCTCTTTTATTTTTAGGTAAATACAGAGATTTCGAGGCACATTAATATAGTAAATATTATTTTTTTATTGCTTTTAGTTCTATATCTTTTGCACATAAATAGGTAATCTATCTGACATAAGAGTTGACCAGGCAATCGCTATTACTTTTATAAAAGAATAATAGAGGAAAGTCCGGGCTCCTTCGAACAAAGTGCCAGGTAATACCTGGAGAGTGCAAACTCATGGAAAGTGCCGCAGAAAATATACCGCCTAAGCATTTTATGCCGGTAAGGTTGAAAAGGTGCGGTAAGAGCGCACCGCTTAAATGGTAACATTTATGGCAGGGTAAACCCCACTTGGAGCAAGACCAAATAGAGGAGTTATTGATTTTAATCAAATCGTGTGTTTCGAGCGAACTCCCGGGTAGGTTGCTAGAGGTAGTTGGTGACAACTATCCCAGATGAATGATTGTCCATGACAGAACCCGGCTTATGGTCAACTCTTAATTACCTTATTGATGTGAGTTATCAATAAAAGAATAACTTAATCAGCTACTTAATTGATAAATTTATGGATATTAATTAGCGCAGAATAAATTTTAATTGTATCTAAATTTATTTTTTAAATTATTAGTCCTATGAATTAAGATAATTCAAATATTATTGTTTAGATAGTATCTTTAAGTGATTGATTTTTGGTTCCAAAAATTGGTAAATTATTGTTATATTTTCTCCTGAAATGTACCTAAGTTACTGTACTCCATAGAATTATTCTGTTTATTAGGTTGACGCTATTATTTGTCAAGAATATAGTGTAGATAAGTGGAAAAAAGTGGGAGATTATGGTTTTTACTACCATTAAAATCAATAATATTTATTAAATATGATGTTTCGTGGAGCAACTAAAGTAACTATCGATGCAAAAGGACGGTTGGCTATTCCAACACGTTATCGTGATCGATTAACTACGCGCAGTAATGGTCAGTTGGTTGTTACAGTCGATAGGGACTATTGCTTGCTTTTATATCCTTACCCAGATTGGGAAGAAATCGAGAGGAAGCTAATCAGATTACCCAGTTTAAATAAACAAGCTAGACGTTTGCAAAGACTCATGGTTGGTTACGCTACTGAACTAGAGTTAGATGGAAATGGAAGAATATTATTATCACGTGAACTAAGAGAGTTTGCTGATATAGAACGACAAGCTATTTTGATAGGGCAGGGAAATAAATTTGAACTATGGAATGATGAAATTTGGAATAAAAAAAGAGATACATGGTTGAGTGATGAGGAGGATGGAAATTTATCAGTCGAACTCGAGTCACTATCTCTTTAGATAGGTTGAAATGACTGCTGGAGTAAAATATAAGCATATTCCAGTTTTACTTAAGGAAACGATTGCTGGATTGAATGTAAGAAAAGATGGGTTTTATATTGATGGAACATTTGGAAGGGGTGGCCATAGTAGAGCGGTTTTGGAACAGTTGAGTAATAAAGGTAACTTATTAGCAATTGATAGAGATGAACAAGCATTAAGTTGTGTATTACCTGAATTTAATAACGATTTACGTTTTGAGTTGATTAAGGGCGAAATGTCAGAGCTAAAAAACATAGTAGGAAATAAATCTTTATCAGGAAAGATAGATGGAATTATGCTTGATTTAGGAGTTTCATCCCCTCAATTAGATCAAGCTTCAAGAGGTTTTAGTTTTCAGAAAGATGGGCCATTAGATATGAGGATGGATTCTAATAGCGGTATTTCTGCTGCAGAATGGTTAGCTGAAGTTAGTGAGGATGATCTTAAAAAGGTCTTGTATGAGTATGGAGAAGAAAAGTTCGCGCCAAGAATTACAAAAAAAATTATAGAAGATAGGGCTGTTTCGTCTTTGAAAACAACTTCGGATTTAGCGAAATTAGTAATTAAGGCATTACCAAAAACATATTCAAAAAAACATCCGGCTACAAAAACTTTTCAAGCGATTCGAATATATATTAATGATGAATTAAACCAATTAGAAAGCGCTTTAAAGGGAAGTCTAGAGATTCTTAAGAGTGGCGGACGTTTGTGTGTGATTAGTTTCCATTCACTTGAAGATAGAATTGTAAAAAGATTTATGAAAAATGCATCAATGGAGTCTGAGCAATATCGAGGTATGCCAAACGTCCCCATAGAATTTCAGCCAAAATTAAAAATAATCAAGAAATCAGTTAAGGCATCAATTGAAGAAATTGATAGGAATATTAGAAGTAGAAGTGCGGTATTAAGAGTAGCAGAGAAAGTATAATTTAACGTAAATTTTTAAGGGAGATTTGCAAATGTTTGAGTTAATGGATGCACACAGTCAGAGCGCAATAATAAAAGTAATCGGTGTAGGCGGCGGCGGTGGAAATGCTGTTTCGCATATGGTGAATGCAGGCATAGAAGGGGTTGATTTTGTTTGTGCAAATACTGATGCACAAGCTTTGAATACTGCAAGAGTGAAGACGGCACTGCAAATTGGCTGCAATATAACAAAAGGTCTAGGTGCAGGTGCCGATCCTGATATTGGTCGCCAAGCTGCAATGGAGGATCGAGATAGAATAGTAGAAGTAATAGAAGGCGCTGATATGCTCTTCATTACAGCAGGGATGGGAGGAGGAACTGGCACCGGAGCAGCACCTGTTGTAGCTCAGGTTGCAAAAGAGCTTGGCATTCTGACAGTTGCAGTTGTCACGAGGCCATTTGAGATGGAGGGCTCCAAAAGAATGACAATTGCTGATCAAGGTATTGCAGAATTAGGAAAGTATGTGGATTCATTAATTACAATTCCTAATGAAAAGTTATTAGCAGTTTTAGGGAGTGATACGACATTAATAGATGCCTTTCAATCTGCAAATGAAGTTCTTCAGGGGGCTGTTCAAGGTATTGCTGAATTGATAACTACACCAGGAACAATGAATGTAGACTTTGCAGATGTAAGAACTGTTATGTCAGAAATGGGAATGGCGATGATGGGAACAGGCATGTCTTCTGGAGAAGGTAGGGCAAGAGAAGCGGCAGAAGCGGCTATTTCTAGTCCATTATTGGAGGATGTAAATCTTTCTGGCGCAAATGGAATCCTAGTTAATGTCACGTCAGATATAAACTTAACTATAGGGGAATTTGCAGCAATAGGTGACACCGTAAAAGAATTTTCTGCGTCAGATGCGACAGTTATTATCGGGTCTGCACTTGATCCATCAATGAAAGATGAAGTTCGAGTTACGGTTGTAGCTACCGGACTTGGCAAAAGCTCGAATAATGCACAGACATCACCAATGCGGATTATAAAAAAAGAAGTAGTGATGAATGATGATCCTGATTATGGAAAATTAGAGAGGCCCACTGTTGGAAGACAAAAGGCAGTCGGTGATGGCATCGATGATGATGGTGATGCGCCAGATTTGTTGGACATACCAGCTTTTCTTAGAAGACAGGCTGATTAGTTATAGGGCGGGTAGTTGTTTTTTTCTCAATCCTACTGATAATAATATTATTCTAATTAATGCGAATTTATGTGATGTGAGATGAGTGCAATCAAATCATTATCTCGATTGTTGTTATGTGGGTTTTTATGCATTACTTCAGCCATTAGTATTATTTTTATCAAACATCAGTCTCGAGAATTATTTATCGAGCTAGAGGAATTGAGTATTACAAGAGATAAATTGAATATTGAATGGAGTGCTCTGCAGGCTAAAGAAAATATATGGGCAACTCCTATGCGAATTGAGACCGAAGCTATTGAAAATTTGAATTTGCATAGACCTACAGCACCTATGATCAAAGTGTATCAAAGATAATGAATCGTGGAGCGGAAACAAAGGAAGAGATCTCAAGTAGATTTATATTGCGAGCCTTCTGGGTACTCGGTCTCTTTGTTTTTTTATCATTTTTCTTGCTCCTAAGAGCTACATACTTGCAGGTTCTCAATAAAGATTTTTATATAAGCCAAGGTGAGTCAAGACAAATTAGATATCCAGCTATAGCTGCTTATAGAGGGACAATTAGTGATAGGAATAATAGACCATTAGCAATCAGTACTCCAGTTGATAGTATTTCTATAAATCCTAGAAATTTTGACTCCTCATCCAACAATCTTAAATCTTTATCTGTTTTATTAGGGCTTGATTTAAAGAAATTAAAGAACAAAATTAAACAAAATACTGCAAGTGGTCATCTGTATATTAAGAGGCACCTTAGTATAGATATTTCAAAAAAAGTAAAAGCACTCAATATAAATAATTTGAATTTTACAAGAGAATATCGTCGTTCTTATCCTGCTGGTGAAATAACCGCTCAGCTTTTAGGTTATGCCGATATAGATGAAATTGGTATTGAGGGTATCGAACTTCAATATGAAAATTGGTTGAGAGGGATCTCTGGAAAAAAGAAAGTTCTGAAAGATAGATACTCTAGATCATTTGAAAATATAGGAGTTATCAATACCGCTAAACCAGGAAAAGATCTTCGACTAAGTATCGATCTTAGATTGCAGCATGTAGCAAATAAAATATTGAAAGAGTCTATCATAGAACATAAAGCTCAGTCTGGGAGTGTGGTTGTTTTGAATGCTATAACAAGTGAAGTGTTAGCGATTGTTAACCAACCCTCATTTGATAATAACGAGCGCTCAGTTATTAATCCTAGTCTGGTAAGGAATCGAGCAATAATAGATATGTACGAACCTGGCTCGAGTTTTAAGCCATTTGTTATTGCCAATGCAATTGAGTCTGGTGATTATGATAGCTCAAGTTTAGTTGATACCTCACCAATCAAAATAGGAAAAAAAGTAATAAAAGATCCTAATGATCTTGGCGTTACTGATCTGGCTACCATTTTGCGAAAATCTTCAAATGCAGGGATGAGTCGAATATCATTAACCTTAGACTCAGAAAACCTCTGGGAAATGCTTAATAATTTCGGTTTTGGCTCATTATCAACGAGTGGTTTTCCTGGAGAAGCCTGGGGTGAACTTCATCATCATTCACTGTGGGGTGATCTTGGTAAGGCGACCCTTTCTTATGGATATGGAGTTAGTGTAACCCCTCTTCAGTTGGCACAAGCATATGCTACATTAGCAAACGATGGTATTCGCATGCCAATTACATTGCTTGCTGGTCAAATTGGAGAGGGACAAAAAGTCATTTCAGAAGAGACTGCATATGATGTCCGATTAATGCTTGAAGGAACCTCTAAGAAAGCTGCTATTGAGGGTTATCGTGTTGGAGGTAAATCTGGAACTGCCAAGAAAACGTCTGGTTCAGGTGGTTATACTGAAGATAGATACCGCTCTTTTTTTGCAGGAATTGCTCCATTAGATGATCCTAAATTGGTTGTGGTTGTGTTTATTGATGAACCAACTGGAGATTATTATTATGGAGGAGATGTCGCGGCACCTGTTTTCTCAAAAGTGACTGCAGAGTCTCTCAGACTCTTATCTATTCCTCCAAGCTATGCTCCGTTTCATGATATTTCCAGAATTGCTAATGCAGATTTCTAATGATTAATTATTAGTGATGAATGCAATAAAAAAGAGAAATTTAAGTGAGTTATTATCTGGAATCAAAGATGCCCCTTCTACAAAAATCACTGGAATCTGTGACGACAGTCGAAATATTAAAAAAGGAGATGTTTTTTTTGCATTTCAAGGTGATATTTCTCACGGGATGGATTATCTTGAAATTGTTATAGAAGCAGGTGCAGCAGCTATAATTTATGAACTACCTTATGCAAACATAACGGAAAATAATTTTAATATTCCAATAATTGGAGTAGATAACCTAAATAAATATAAGGGAGAAATTGCAAATCGTTGGCATAATAATATTTCAAAAAAATTAAAAATTATTGGTATTACTGGGACAAATGGTAAAACTACTGTAGCAGCATTAATTCAATCTTGTTTACACTCTCTTGGACATATTTGCGGCTATATAGGCACACTTGGGTTAGGTATTTATGAACTAGAAGATAGCAATTTAACTACTCCATCCAATTTTAAGTTACATCAGGTATTAGCTGATTTTTATCGGCAGGGTGCAAAATTCGTAGTGATGGAGGTATCTTCCCATTCTATAGCCCAAAATCGAATAGCTGGTATTCCTTTTGATGCCACAATGTTCACTAATTTAACTCAAGATCATCTGGATTATCATAAAAATATGAGAAGCTATGGTGAAACAAAATCTAAACTATTCACTGAAATAGAATCAAAAATCAAGATCATTAATTGTATCGACGATTTTGGAAAGAAATTATCTAAAGAAATACAAAAGGACGTCATCGAAATTACAAATATTACTGTGCCGAGAGAATATAAAGGATTATTTCTTAATATTGAGAAAAGTACGGCTAATGGTCTTGGCTACTCTGTTTCAATCCAGAGCTCATGGGGTCATAAAGAATTCAATCTTCCATTAATAGGTGCATTCAATGTCGAAAATGCATCTCAGGTAATTGCATTACTTTTATCGTATAACTTTAATTTTCACAAAATAGTTTCAGCTATAAAAAGTCTAACCCCCCCCAAAGGACGAATGCAGTTAGTTAGCTTAACTTCAAATAAAAGATTACCAAAAGTTTATATAGATTTTGCGCATACACCAGAGGCATTAAAATTAGCATTAATAGCTTTACGAAGCCATTATGATTCGAATATATGGTGTGTATTTGGTTGTGGCGGTGATCGAGACCAAGGAAAGAGAAAATTAATGGGTCATATCGCAGAGAAATATTCAGATTATGTGGTAATAACAAGTGATAATCCTAGAGGCGAGGATCCCAAAAATATAATTAATGATATTTTAGAAGGTGTGGAAGAAGATGTTGAGATTTTTGAAGATAGGGCTAAAGCTATTCAATACGCAATTCAAACCGCTTCAGATCGGGATATAATTTTAATAGCTGGGAAGGGCCATGAGGGTTATCAACTGATTAATGATAGTAGAATTACATTTGTTGATAATGACCATGCAGATAGGGCATTGAAGAATCGGTTAAATATAAGTAATGATTAAATTATCCTTAAAAAATGCAACTAAGATAATTAATGGAGATTTAAATGGCGAAGACAAGAACTTTTTTGGCGTTAGTACTGATTCGAGAAACATAAAAAAGAATCAATTATTTTTCGCATTAAAGGGATTAAATTTTAATGGCAATACATTTAGTCAAGCCGCTCTCTCTAGGCAAGCTGCCGCTTGTGTAATCGATGAAAAAAAATTTCATACAGTTGGAAATATACTTGTTAAAGATGCACATATAGCGCTTGGTGAGCTAGCATCAGCTTGGAAAGAAAGTTTAAATACTAAAGTCATCGCTATCACTGGAAGTAATGGTAAGACTACATTAAAGGAGATTGTAGCTAATTGCCTCTCAATTGATTCTCATATTCTATGTACAGAAGGAAACTATAATAACCATATCGGCCTTCCATTAATGTTATTGAAATTAAATAAAGGGCATGAGTATGCTGTTCTTGAAATGGGTGCAAATCATCCAAAAGAAATCGATTATCTTGTTAGTTTAACTAATCCTCACATTGCGATAATTAATAATGCTGGGCCAGCACATCTGGAGGGGTTTGAAAGTCTAGATGGTGTCGCAAAGGCAAAAGGAGAGATATTGCAAGGTGATATACCTCCAGCATATGCAATCTTGAATTATGATGATAGGTATTTTGGACTGTGGAGAGAAATGGCTGTTCGCTCCGACATAATTAGCTTTGGTTTAGATTCGAAAGCCACTATATATGCTAAAGATGTGGAATTAAGAAATAATTACTCAAGTTTTAAATTAATGTTTCCAGAAAACGCAATTAATATTAAATTACCAATTCTGGGAAAGCATAATATTATGAATGCAATTGCTGCCGCAGCCATTCTCTACGCTTTAAAAAAACCGATAAGTTTAATTAAAAATGGACTGGAAAGTGTTCGAACTATACCTGGTAGATTGCAACTTATGAATGGCTTATATAATCATTGTGTTATTAACGACACATATAATGCTAATCCAACCAGTACAATTGCTGCAATTGGTATACTTGGGAAAATGGATAAAACTAATTGCCTTGTTTTTGGGGATATGAAAGAGCTAGGTGAGAAATCAAGATTAATGCATGAATCGATTGGTAGAGCTGCTAAAGATGCAGATATTGATATAGTAGTTGCAACGGGTGAAATGACAAAATATACAGTCAGTAAATTTGGCCCTCAAGGATATTGGTTCAAGACCATAGAGGAATTATTAGATTATCTACATGAATTAATAAGACTGACAC
>CABXJW010000007.1 GCA_902512585.1 uncultured Woeseiaceae bacterium
ATTTTATTGAGTGTTTACTATATTTTATTACATTGCAATACTATTAAAACTAGGCGAACATCAATATTGCTAAGGTTAGCTTATTATATTAATAATTTGTTGGTATTTTATAAAAATGTAAAAAAGGAATGGTTATGCGTCACGTAATATCAGTGATACTTCAGAATGAAGTTGGTGCACTAACAAGAATGACAGGCTTGTTCTCTACTCGCGGATATAATATTGAATCTCTTAATGTTGCAGCTACGGACGATAAGAATTTATCTAGAGTTACATTAGTGGTTAAAGGGACTGACAAGGCTATTGCGCAACTTAATTCCCAGTTATCAAAGTTGGTTGATGTTATAAGTATAAATGATATGACTCTAGGAGATTACTTTGAAAGGGAGTTATTGATTGTAAAGGTTAAATTAAATACTGGTGCCGATAAGAAAATTTTACCAATTATCAATGAATACAAGGGAGAGATTATTGATGACTCAATTGATAGTTTCACAATACAGTTAACTGACAATGTAAAAAATATTGATAATTTTCTCTCTAGGATTATTAATTTGGGTGACCTTCATGCGGTCGCTAGAAGTGGGAGTGTATCAGTAACAAAAGGTCAAATAACACTCTCTTCTTATGCTAACCAGAATTTGTCAAGTTGATAAAAATATGGATGGAGAGAAATTTTTTGGCTTTAAACGCATTGTAATAAAGATAGGTTCTGCATTATTAATTGATGAGAATGGCAACTTCAATACAAGCTGGCTTGGAAATATTGCTAATGAAATATCATTATTACTCAATGAGGAGATAGAAGTACTAATTGTATCTTCTGGTGCTGTAGCAATAGGCAGTGGAATTATAGGGAGAAAAAGAAACTTAATGAATATAAATGAGCTACAAGCCGCTGCAGCAATGGGTCAAGCCCAACTGGTTATGGAGTGGCAAAGTGCTCTCAGTGATCATAATATTAAGACTGCACAAATATTGTTAACTCGCCAAGATACAGAAAATCAAAAGAGATTTTTAAACTCAAAAAATACTTTACAAGCGCTACTTAAGTTGAAAGTTGTTCCTATCATAAATGAAAATGACACGGTTGCTACTGATGAGCTTAAGTATGGTGATAATGATCGATTAGCTGCTAGAGTTGCTCAAATGGTAATGGCAGATGGTTTGTTATTACTCTCTGATGTTGATGGTTTGTATACCAGTGATCCATCTGTAAATAAAAACACAAAACATATAACTAAGGTTGAATCTGTAACAGATGAGATACTAATGATGGCTGGATCTAAAGAATCTAATTTTGGAAGCGGTGGTATGTTAACTAAATTACAGGCCGCGAAAATAGCAATGCATGCGGGATGCACGACCATCATATCAAATGGCAGTCAGGATGAGCCTATCAAGCATCTAATGGAAAACGGCAAATGTTCAATCTTTCAAGCCAAAGAGTCGCCTCAGGCTATTAGAAAACAATGGTTAGCTGGGTTTCTAGATACCAATGGAATGGTAATCATTGATAAAGGAGCGGAAACCGCGATAAGAAATGGTGGTAGCCTTCTACCAGTAGGTTTGAAATCAGTTTCAGGTAATTTCGAGCGAGGGGATGTGATTATTGTTTCTAATCAAAAAGGAAAAGAGATTGGAAAGGGTATTGCACTATATTCCTCTTATGAGGCTGAATCAATCATTGGTTGTAGATCAGAGCTAATCAATGAAAAATTAGGTTATAGAGGCAAAACAGAGATTATACATCGTGATGATTTAGTTCTTTTGTAAGATAATAGTCTTATTAATAATGGGAATTGGGAGAATGATCATTAAAGATATAACTACGGTAATGAATAATATTGGTCAGTTAGCCAGAGACTCTGCTAAGAAACTTGCTCAGTGTTCTGGTCAGATGAAGAACCTTGCGATTGAGCTAATCGCTAGTGAGTTAAAAGAGAATTCTGAAGTTATTTTAGAAGCTAACAAGTTAGATTTAGATAATGCAAGAGATCGTATGCTTTCAGAATCTATGATTGATAGATTATTGTTAGATCAGGTTAGGGTTAACTCGATGATTCAAAGTTTGCATGAAATTGCAAACATCAAAGATCCAATCAATCAAGTTCAAGCGGAATGGGAGCGTCCGAATGGTTTAAAAATTCAAAGAGTAACTGTGCCGCTTGGTGTAATTGGTATAATTTATGAGAGTAGACCGAACGTAACTGCTGATGCCGCCGCGCTCTGCATAAAATCTGGAAATGCCGTCATTCTTCGTGGTGGATCAGAGAGTTTTGAGTCAAATAAGGCAATCTATAATTGTATGATAAAAGCTATAGATAAAGCTGGTTTGGACTCAAATATTATCCAACTAGTGCCAACAGTAGATAGAGATGCGGTTGGTTATATGCTCTCCTCGATGCATCAGTATCTTGATGTAATTGTTCCTAGAGGAGGTAAAAGCCTTGTTAAGAGAGTGCAGGAAGAAGCACGTATTCCAGTAATTGGTCATCTTGAGGGGATTTGTCATGTATATATCCATAAAACTGCAAACCTTGGAATGTCCAGAAGTGTAATTTTAAATGCTAAAATGCGCAGAACCGGTATTTGTGGGGCCGCTGAAACTATTCTAATCGATAAAGATGTAGCATCAAACATACTCAACGATCTAATTGATGACCTACATAATGCTAATTGTGAAATTAGAGGTGATGATGAGGTTCAAAAATATTCTGAAAAAATCATTGCAGCTAATGAGGGTGACTGGTCTGAGGAGTATTTAGACGCAATCATCTCCTGCAAAGTTGTAGATAATATTCACGAAGCGATAGCTCATATTGAATGCTATGGCTCTGGCCATACTGACAGCATTATTGCTGAGGATACAGATGCTGTAGACACATTTATGCGTGCTGTGGATAGCGCAATTGTTATGCACAATACCTCAACACAATTTGCTGATGGTGGAGAATTCGGTATGGGCGCAGAAATTGGAATTGCTACAGGAAGAATTCATGCTCGTGGGCCAGTTGGTGCAATGCAGCTTACTAGCTATAAATATAATGTTTTTGGCGATGGCCAAGTCAGAAGTTAACTAGTGATTTAAGAACCCAGAGAGTTGATAGCGTCATTAAACAAAGCGCTAGGACGCATTGCTTTAGATAACATTATTTCATCCGGATGATAATAGCCTCCGATATCAATGCTCCTACCTTGCGAGTTATTTAATTGTGTAATTATATCTTTTTCATTAGATTTTAGTTCTTGATTGAATTTAGCAAATAATCTCTTCAAGCTTTTATCTTCGTTCTGACTAGCAAGTGCTTCAGACCAATATTTGGCCAAAAAATAATGACTATGTCGATTATCAAGCTCGCCTACTTTTCTGGAAGGTGATTTATTTTTATCAAGAATTTTAGAATTCGCAATATCAAGTGTATGAGCTAATATTTCTGCTTTTTTGTTATCGGTCTTCCTTGCAAGATCTTCAATGGAGGTCATTAGTGCTAGAAATTCTCCTAATGAATCCCAACGGAGATGACCTTCCTCGACAAATTGAGTTACATGTTTAGGGGCTGAACCACCAGCACCGGTCTCATAAAGACCACCTCCTGAGAGAAGAGGAACAATTGATAACATTTTCGCACTGGTTCCTAACTCCAATATGGGAAATAAGTCAGTTAAGTAATCTCTGAGAACATTTCCTGTAACTGATATTACATTATGTCCTTGCTGAATTAAGTTAAGAGTTTTTTTCATTGCCTCTTTTGGTGTGAGTATGGAAATATCTAAGTTGCTAATATCTTGATGGCTTAAATACTCATTTACTATTTTAATAATTGTATTATCATGCGCTCTATTTTCATCAAGCCAGAAAATTGCAGGTGATTGAGTTAATTTTGCTCTCTCTAAAGCTAAACCAACCCAGTTCTGGATAGGTTCATTTTTTGTTTGACACATACGCCAGATATCACCTTTACTGACTCTATGCTCACTTAAAATTTGGTTTTTCTCATCTAGGACACTTATTGTTCCTGCTGAAGTTATTTCAAATGTTTTATCATGTGAGCCATATTCCTCAGCTTTCTGAGCCATTAAACCAATATTAGATACATTTCCCATTTTAGTGACATCAAATGCTCCATTTTGTTTGCAAAAATTTATCATCTCTTGATAAATAGTTGCATAACATCTGTCAGGAATTAGCGCTTTTGTATCATGCAATTTCCCATCAGAACCCCACATCTTACCTGAGGCTCTTATCATAGCTGGCATCGAAGCATCGATAATGACATTGCTAGGTACATGAAGATTTGTTATTCCTTTGTCAGAATCAACCATAGCTAAAGATGGTTGATGTTCATATGTATTATCTATACTTTGCACAATTTCATTCTGTTTTTCGGGAGGCAGTGATTTTATTTTCGATAATACATCACCGATTCCGTTTTTTGGATCAACACCGATATCATTAAATATTTTTGCATGCTCTTTGAATACCTTTGCATAATATGAGGTTACAGCATGACCAAATATAATCGGATCTGATACTTTCATCATGGTTGCTTTTAAGTGTAACGATAGTAAGCTTTCTTGTTTTTTTGCTGCGGAAATCTCTTCATAAAAAAACTCTTTAAGAGCAGTTATACTCATTGAAGCCATGTCTAGAATTTCATTATCTTGAACTTCTATATTATCTTTCAGTGTTGTAGTTCTACCATCATTCTGTATTAGTTCGATCCTTAAGGTGCCTGCATCCTCGCAAATTATAGACGTTTCAGAAGAATAGAAATCACCAGTTTGCATATGAGCAACTTCAGTTTTCGAGTTACTATCCCATGCACCCATCTTATGGGGATTGTTTCTAGCATAGTTTTTAACGGCTTCTGCAACTCTTCTATCAGAATTACCTTCTCTTAGGACTGGATTTACTGCGCTACCTATAATCTTTGAATATTTGTTTTTTATAACCTTCTCGAGATCATTTATTGGATTATCAGGATAATCAGGAATTGAGTAACCTTGATCTTGAAGTTCATTAATAGCTGATTTTAATTGTGGTATGGAGGCACTTATATTTGGTAGCTTTATGATATTTGCTTCTGGATTATTCACCAGGTTTCCAAGTTCGGCCAAATCATCTTTTATTTTTTGTTTTTCGTCTAGATTATTTGGAAAGCTACTGATAATTCTGGCTGCTAGAGAAATATCTCTTGTTTCAATGTCTATTTCTGCGGATTTAGCAAAAGCTTTAATTATTGGTAATAATGAATATGTCGCAAGTAATGGCGCTTCATCAGTTTTTGTATATATAATTTTAGATGTTGTCATGATTACTTTGAGTTTATGAGCCAGTTTGGCTGTAATTTTGAATAATTAGAATCTTATCGCGATATTTTTTGAATTATTTGGGTGGGATTATCAGTGACCCTGTAATATCCATGACGAATTTTCATCTTATTATAAACCGAATCTCTTTCTTTCTCATTCTCGTACCAATGCTGTTTTGACCATTTTGAACCTAAAATATTAGTTAAAGTATCACCTTTTGGAAGAGTAATCTTGATACCAAAATTCTTATCATTATCTTTAGTTTTTGTGGTTACATTGTGCTGATGACAGAAATTCATATTTAATTTTTTATCGTCTATGTAATATGTATTATAACTCAGATATTAATCTTGAATCAAAAAGTCTCAAATTTATTTTTGTATTAAATTACTAAATCTATTAAAAAATTCGCTTGAGGATTTATGTAAAAAGATACTTAAAAAAATATTCATAATTGACAAGAGTAAGAAAAACTCAAGAATGGATAAACCAGATGTGAGTGTGATAATAGCCAGCAGAGATGCTGAGACCATGAATACAGCATTTAAAATATTATTTGCCGCGATGATCCTAGATAGATATTTTTTATCGGCTTTTTTCTGAATATTTGCATATAAAGGTACACTAAATATCCCCCCACTCGCGCCGATCATAATGAGGTCAAATATGATCCGCCAATTATTTGGTTGATCAAGGAATATTGAGATACTTGTTATTTGTTCTAGATTATTTGATGGTGTTGCAAAATATAAATCAAGAACAAATATTGTGAGTCCAGCGGCGCCAATTGGTATAATGCCAATTTCGACCTGATTATTAGACAGTTTTTCGCAAGCAAGGGAACCAATTCCGATACCAATTGCAAAAGTGGCTAATAATAATGTGGTAATTAATTCATTACCATTAATTATATTAAGTGTGTACGCAGGTATTTGGAGTGTTATAGCTGATGCGTAAAACCAAAACCACGAAATACCTATGATGCAAAGAAAAACTTTTTGATCTTTTTTGCTATAAGTTATGCTCTTTTTAATTTCGGAGAAAATATTCCAATTAATATTCAAATTTGGATCTGTAGCTGAAGTTGTTGGGATTTTTCGACTTGCGAAATACCCAAGAATAGAGATTGAAATTAGCCAAATAGCCAGAGAATAGTCATTATCTTGATTAGAGGAAACAGCGAGACCACCAATCACCAGTCCCAGTATAATTGCGATATAAGTGCCTGATTCGACTAGGGCATTTCCACCAATTAACTCACTAGAATTTAGTTTTTGAGGTATATAAGCATATTTTACTGGGCCAAATAGAGCAGATTGGAAGCCCATTAAAAATAGGATCACTAGTAGATAAGAGTAATTGTCCGTCAGTAATGAAATTCCAGCCAATAACATAAGTCCAATTTCTAATAATTTTACTGATCTTATGAGTACCGATTTTTCAAGTTTATCTGCTAATTGCCCTGCAATTGCTGAAAATAAGAAATAAGGTAAAATAAATAGTGCACCAGCAATATTTGCTAGCTGACTCGCATTTAACCCAAGTATTTTGATGCTTTTAAAAGTTAATAAAATAATTAAGCCATTACGGAAAATATTATCATTGAATGCACCTAAGAATTGAGTTACAAAAAAAGGTGCAAAACGATTTTGCTTGAGTAGCATAAATTGATTAAATTTACTCATGATTGTTTGAGATTAGTAAGAATATTTTACTACTATTTATATTCTAGAATTAATTGATCTTCATTGTATTTAGGGGCGAATGCATCACTCAAGCGATACGTCCGAGTGCTTTCTGATTTATCAGAATTCGAGGAATTTTCCATGCCAGGGAGCGATGGGAGTTGATGAGTTTGTGCTGTCAGTTTTTGGACAAACGTATTTGCCGCCATAGGAGCTGCATTACCTGTGGCTAAGAAAATCTGATCAGGTGTGATACTTGTTGAACTGTAAAAAGCAGCATTACTTCGTCGATCCATTGTCAATGAGGCTCCTTCGAGCGACATACCAGCAAATAAACCTCTACTTCGAGAGTATGAGTATATTTCGGCGTTAAATCTTAAATCAGTAGCAGCTGCTGTATGCCTACCGATTGGTCCAGCGGCAACAGAGGCATCAACCCCTAGAGTTAATTTACCATTACTGATTCCGTCAACGCCTTTGCGTGTTTTAAATACAAGTATACTATCTGTTGATTGAGCACCAGCTTGAAGCCCTAAACTTCCACCTGTGAGCGTAATAAATGCAGGGTTACTCCATGAGTTATCATCATTACGAATAACAATAATTCCTTTACCTCTTCGAATCCCCAACACTGCCCCTACTTTGAGCACATTAGGAAATACAGCAATTGCATAGGCCCTTGAAAGTAATGCAGGAGGAACAGATCGCTCTGGAATACGTAAAATTTGATCTATTACATCGGTTGCATCCAGAACACGTTTCTCCTGACTGTTTGCGGCAAACAGTGTTGCTGATGAGAGAATTGTATAAATTGCGGTAATTATTATTAATCTTGAAATCATTATAATACCCAAATATTTAATAAGATTGATTTATAGAGCGTTATCATCAGTTTCACCAGTTCTAATTCTAACAGCTTGTTCAAGATTAGTGACAAATATCTTCCCATCACCTACCTTACCCGTTTTAGAGCTATTTATTATTATTTCCAGCGTTTCTTCTAATCGATCATCACTAATAGCTATCTCAATTTTTGTTTTAGGAAGAAAATCAACAACATACTCGGCACCACGATAAAGTTCAGTGTGACCTCTTTGGCGCCCAAATCCCTTCACCTCTGTGACAGTCATTCCGTTAATACCTATCTCATTGAGACCATTTCTTACATCATCTAAGCGAAAAGGTTTTATTATGGCTGTTACTAACTTCATTTTTTTTCCTAAATTCTAAACTACATAGATTATAAGGAGAAAGAGAAGGAATTACAGCTAATTAGAGTCATTTTTATAGGCTTCATCTATAGCTGAGCTTTAATTAGACTGCTATTATTAGGTTATATGAGTAAAACTTTGATAAAAAACGGGTTTGGAGTGGAAAGCTTATTATTCAATGGCTGCGCCTGTTTGTATGTACTAATTTCTTATTCGTTAGGCCTATATGGATTATTTCATGAAAATATAGGTCTGAATATTTTTTTTACAATTGTGTTGGCACATGGAATGATTATTGCGGCATATCTTGTTCATGAATGCGGGCACAATTTAGTATTTAAGAAGATGCGGTATAATACTTACCTAGGAAAATGTTTAATCTGGATTTGTGGAGCTTCTTATGGAACTTATGAGGATATTCGATATAAGCATTTTCGTCATCATATCGATAATGATGATGTTGTTTGGTTTGATTATGAGGAGTTTTTCAGAAAATATCCGATTGTATTGAAAATTACTCAGTTCTTAGAATGGTTATATATTCCGGCCCATGAATTAATAATGCATTTCATCATGGCGTTTACTTCATTTATAATTCCAGAGAGGCGCAATCAAAGAGTCAGAAACATAGCTGTATTAATCTTGAGAGGCTCTCTCTTTATATTTTTATTGAGTTATTATCCTCGAGTTGCTTTTTTCTATATTTTATCTTATTTAATAATGATGACTGTTTTGAGATTTATGGACAGTATTCAGCATGACTATAGCTATAATTTAACTTTATTTAGCAAGGAAAAATCCCTCAGAAGAGGTGACTTTGACTGGGAGCAAGAACATACATTCAGTAATCCTATTTCGACTAAAATTCCTGCTCTTAATTGGATTACATTAAATTTTGGTTTTCACAATGCCCATCATGCTGATATGACGATTCCATGGTATAAACTACCTCAAAAACATAGTCAGCTATTCGGCGATAATTCCATTAATTATGTTCCTTTCTTTGCGCAACTAAAAATTTTCCATAAACAACGAGTAAATCGAATTATCGATAATCATCAAGAAGACTCGCCTATGGGTTATGATTATTTAATTGCAGCTAGAAAGGCAAATGTATCTGGTGGTAATGCGGCATCATTCCTAACCTCTTTTTGAATTATTAGGGTTACTTAATTGCAAAAAATAAAGATTTATCAATCTCTTTGGGGCATGGAGCAAAGAGTTCCAGGTAAAAACGAACCATCTTTAGAATATAATTTTGAAAAAGCAAAAAAAGCAGGATATGACGGCTTATGCCTTGACCTAAGTGTTCAAGAGATAACAAAATATCGAGAGATTCATTCTTTATATGACAAATTTCAGCTAGATTGTTTGATAAATGCTTTCCCTGATACACCTGATGATATGCAGCCACTGATATCATTGGCAAAAGAGTTAGATGCACCATTAATGAATATTATAAGTGGTGTTACACCCTTGAGGCCAGATGATGCAGTGTCCTGTATCAGAAGATGGATGAAAGAAGCTGCTGAAGTTGATTTAAAAATTCTTTTTGAGACGCATAGGGATAGCTTGCTAAATGATTTATTTTTCACATTACAGATAATGAATTTAGTGCCAGAAATGAGATTATGTGCGGATTTGTCCCATTTTGTTATTGACAGAGAGCTGAGACTGCCGTTACCTGAGCGAGATAGAAGATATATTGATGATGTACTTGAACGCTCAGACTGCTTTCAGGGGCGTGTAGCGAATAGAGAGCAGATTCAAATTCAAATTCAATTTCCTCAGCATAAAGAGTGGGTTGAGCAATTCATGGTTTGGTGGAAAGATGGGATTAGAATGTGGAGAAAAAGGAATAATGAGAATGCTACCCTGATATTCTTATGTGAGTTAGGCCCAAGACCTTATGCCATAACTGATAAATATCAAGAGGAATTGTCTGATCGTTGGGAAGAAGCGCTAGTAATAAAAGGGTGGATAGAGAACATTTGGGCTGAACTTGAGGCTGAGTAATCAAAGCAATTAAAGGATGATAATGACTAACTTAAAAGATAAAACGATATTCATTTCAGGCGGTAGCAGGGGTATAGGACTTTCAATCGCAAAACGTGCTGCTCAAGATGGAGCAAATATTATTGTCGCAGCGAAGACTTCAGAACCACACCCAAGTTTACCGGGTACAATCTTTACAGCTGCTGATGAAATTAAAGAAGCGGGCGGGAGAGCCCTACCTATAATTTGTGATATACGCTCAGATGAGCAGGTTCATTCAGCTGTTGAGGCTGGAGTGAGAGAATTTGGTGGTATTGATATTTGTATTAATAATGCCAGTGCTATTTCTTTAACACCTACCATGAACACTCCTATGAAAAGATTTGACTTAATGCAACAAGTTAATACTAGGGGTACTTTTCTGGTCTCACAAACCTGTATTCCATATTTAATTAAATCAGAAAATCCGCATATTCTTAATTTATCACCACCATTAAATTTAAATCCTCGATGGTTTGGGTCGCATTGCGCATATACTATTGCTAAATATGGAATGAGTATGTGTGTTTTAGGAATGGCTGCTGAGTTTGAAGAGCAGGGGATCGCTGTCAATGCGTTATGGCCAAGAACAGCTATTGCAACTGCTGCTGTGAAAAATTTACTGGGTGGTGATGAGATGATAAAGCACTCGCGAAAGCCAGATATTATGGCAGATGCTGCTTATATCATCTTAACGAAGAAAAGCTCAACCTTTAGCGGTCATTTTTGTATAGACGATGAAATTCTAATGGATGCTGGCATGGAAAATCTTGAACATTATGCTATAGAGCCAGGCGTTGACCTTGTGCCAGATTTTTTCTTGGATTGAATAGCACATGACTGATCGTCAGAACAGATTTGAGGGCACAAAAGAAGTTATTGAGGCCCATAAGTTGGATTTGCATCGTTTGAATGAGTTTCTTTGCGCTTTTTTATCAGATTATGAGGGGCCTCTTGAGATAAAGCAGTTTAAAGGTGGTCAATCTAATCCTACTTATTTATTAGAAACACCAGTAAAAAAATATGTCTTGAGAAAAAAGCCTCCTGGTAATTTACTTAAATCTGCACATGCGGTTGATCGTGAGTATCGTGTAATCTCTGCATTAAATCAAATGGGATTTCCTGTACCAGAACCATATTTATTTTGTGAGGATAATGACATTATCGGCACTGAGTTTTATTTGATGGAGTATGTAGAAGGACGTATATTTTGGGATCTTGATTTGCCACAGATTAGTTATGATGAGAGAGAAGCTGTGTATGATGATCTTAATAAGGTTTTAGCAAAACTTCATAATTATGATCATAAATCACTTGGCTTATCAGATTTTGGTCCAGCTGGTAATTATTTTAGTCGTCAAGTTTCACGTTGGTCGAAGCAATATAGAGCATCTGAAACCCAGACTATCCCTGAGATGGATTATTTAATTTCATGGTTACCTGAGAATATTCCAATAGAGAACTCAGTCGCTATTGTTCATGGTGATTATCGTTTAGATAATTTAATAATTCATCCAACCGAACCAAAAATAATTGGAGTACTGGATTGGGAATTGTCAACTATTGGAAATCCTCTGGGAGACTTCACATATAATCTATTGGCATGGCAGATGCCTGATATAGGAATTGGTGCTGCTGGTTTATATGGAAGTGATCTCGGAAAATTGGGTATACCTGATGAAGAAAAATATATTGAATTATACTGTGAAAGAACAGGTAGATCCAAAGGGTTGCCTGATCGCGAATTTTATTCTGCTTATAATTTTTTTCGCATTGCAGCAATTTTACAAGGCATTGCTGGCAGGATAAGAGACGGTACAGCAGCTAGTTCAGAGGCGATGAAGATTGTAAAGGCAGTTGAACCATTGGCAAAAGTAGGTGCCAGTTATGCCACAAAAGAAAGGGCATAATATAGATTGTTAACGTGATTTTAGAGAAAGTATTTAAGGTGGATAATGAATAAGAGAATCTGTTTTTCTATTAAAGACAATGTTGCTGAAGTTAAATTAAATCGAGCAGATAAACATAATGCTCTAGATCATGAAATGTTCGAAGCAATCATTAAAGCAGGTGATCAAATAGCCCAAGATGATTCGATAAGGGCGGTCTTACTATATGGAGCGGGAGACAGTTTTTGTGCAGGTATAGATTTAACAATGTTTGCAGACGAAGGTTTGGCTAGAAATTTTACCAAAAGAATGAAACCTCGCGATCATTCCTTAGCCAATTACTACCAAAGTGCCGCATATGTATGGCGTGAGATACCTGTTCCTGTTATAGCAGTATTGCATGGTGCAGTTTATGGAGGCGGGCTTCAGGTTGCCTTGGGTGCAGATATCCGCTATGCCAACGCTAATATGAAATTATCAATCATGGAAATTAAATGGGGCATTATTCCCGATATGTCGATGACTACATCACTACCTTATTTGATGGGTATTGATAAAGCATTAGAAATGGCAATGACTGCCGATATTTTGGACGCTAATGACGCTTTTAATAAGGGTCTAATTACTGCCATCGAAGACAAACCTCTAGAAAAGGCAAGAGCTTTGGCAGAAAAAATTGCAAATAAATCTCCAGATGCTATTCGTTCAATTAAGCGTTTATTTTATCAAACATGGCACAGAAATGATGAATTCTCACTTTCCCTTGAAGCGCAATTGCAATTGCAAATAATGGGAGGAAGCAATCAAATAGAGGCAGTTCAATCATCATTATCAGGTGCTAAGCCAGATTTTTCTAATTCAAAAATATAAAGGGAAGATTGGTATTAAAAAATGGTATTAAAAAACGAGAATGAACAATTTCAAACTGTGGATTACACTCAAGACGATTCAGTAGTTGTAATCACTATAAATCGTCCAGAAGCGATGAACTCCTTTAATGCACAATTACGATCTGATTTGTTGTGTGCATTAAAGAAAGCTAAATTGGCAAATGATGCTAGGGTTATGATAATCAAAGGTAATGGGAAGAATTTTAGTGCTGGCGCTGATCTAAAAAATACTGAAGATGTGCAAAAATCACTCGAAGAGGTACTTAATAATGAGTATCGACCTATTTTTGATTTAATTAGTAACATCGATATTCCTGTTATTGCCTCTGTGCATGGTTCTGCCGCAGGTATTGGCTTATCACTCGCATTGTGTTGTGATTTAATGATTATGAGCGACGATGCTTTCCTGCTTGCTCCTTTTACCTCCATTTCATTGGTTCCTGATGGAGGAATGAACTGGTTCTTAGTCCATCAACTTGGTTATCGAAAAGCCTTTCAACTATGTATAGAGTCCGAGAGGATTGATGCTAAATATTGTGTTAAATATGGCTTGGCAAATAAATGTGTTCCAACAGAAATTCTTGATTCAGAGACATTAATTTGGGCAAGGAATATTGCCAAAAGAGCCCCATTGTCAGTCACAGCTACTAAGAAAATAATGAAGTATGCAGCGAATCATTCTTGGTCTGAAACTTATGATATGGAAGTGCCTGCTCAACAGAAGTTGATAGATTCAAATGATTTTAAGGAAGGGGTTAAAGCTTTTATCGAAAAAAGAGAACCAAGATTTAATGGTGATTAAATATATTTTTTATTGGAGAGGCTAATTTGATGAATTTATCTTTTATAGGGCTGGGCGTGATGGGTTATCCTATGGCTGGTTTTCTGGCGAGTGCTGGTTATCAAGTTACTGTTTTTAATCGCACTGAAAGCAAAGCTAAGAAATGGTCTCAGGAATTCAATGGGAGTTATGCGCTTACTCCTCTTGAGGCATCAAAAAATGCTGATATTATTTTCACTTGTGTGGGAAATGACGATGATGTGAGGCAAGTTATATTAGGACCTGATGGAGTTATTCATGGTCTCAAAAATGACGCAATCGTCGTAGATCATACGACTGCATCATCCGTTCTAGCAGAAGAACTCGATAACCATATATCTGACGCAGGAGGTTCTTTTATAGATGCACCTCTATCTGGAGGGCAGGCAGGTGCCGAATCAGGACAATTGACCATTATGGTTGGTGGTGAGGAAGCAATTTTTACTAAGGTTAGCCCTGTGATGAATAATTATGCGAAAGCTTGTACATTAATTGGGGGGGTTGGTTCTGGGCAGAAGGCTAAGATGGTTAATCAGATTTGTATCGCTGGTCTAGTTCAAGGCTTAGCAGAGGGATTGCATTTTGCTAAACGTGAAAAATTGAATATTGAAGCTGTAATTAATGCCATCTCGAAGGGGGCGGCTCAGTCATGGCAGATGGAGAATCGCTGGCAAACCATGATAGAAGATGAATTTGAATTTGGCTTTGCAGTAGAATGGATGCGTAAAGATCTTGAAATTGCATTGGATGAAGCTAATCGTATTGCAGCTAATATAAAAGTAACTGCTTTAGTAAATGAGTATTACAAAGAAATTGAGAGTATTGGTGGCAAACGATTTGATACATCGAGTTTAATTAAACGTTTAGAGCCTTAATTTATTATTGAATAAATTTTTTATCCTGTTTAAGATTTATATTCCATCAGGGGTGATCCATTGGATCTGAGATTCGTGATATTTCATGGGAAGTATTATATCGAGAACCCTTAGAACCTGACCCAGATAATACTGGCGTAGGAAGAGGACATATAATATGGCCAGATTAGTTTCTGCGAAATTGCAAATCGTTCAATTTATTATTTGCTTATTATTCGTGAGTTCAGTTGTTGCTCAAAATACAATTGATGAAATTACCGTTACTGCTGACTTTAGAGTAAGACCAGAGCTTGATATTCCTTCAAGTATTAGTGTTTTGGATAAAGTTTTTATTGAGAAATCTTCAACACAACATTTTCAAGATCTTATCTATAGTATCCCAAATCTCAATTGGTCTGGAGATGGAAATCGTCCTCGTTATTTTCAAATAAGAGGCATTGGGGAATTGGAGCAATATCAGGGAGCCCCTAATCCTTCAGTTGGTTTTTTGATTGATGATATCGATTATAGTGGTATTGGCTCCATTGCAACGTTGTTTGATATTGAGCAAGTTGAAGTATTGCGTGGGCCACAGAGCGGAAGATATGGAGCAAATGCACTTGCAGGTCTAATTTATATGCGAAGTGCCGTTCCACCTGAGGAATTTTTTAAAAAAATCCAGTTAAGAGTGGCTGAGGATAACGAAATTGCAGCTGGGTTTGCCTTTGGGGGCCCGATAGACATCTCTGAGACTGCGAAGTACCGGATCAGTGTGCATCGTCATCAAAGTAATGGATTTCGCAATAATTCATTTTTGAGACGTAAAAATACAAATCAGAGAAAAGAAACCTCATTACGAGGAAAGTTAATTTGGAATGTGAGGGATGATTGGGCATTTGATTTAACTACAATGTTTGTTGATATTAATGATGGGTATGATGCTTTTTCAATCGATAATTCTATGACGATGTTATCTGATAAGCCAGGTAAGGATGCTCAGAAAAGTAGTGGAGCTTCCATGAAGGTAATTTATTCGGCATTTGATTCGCTTACTATTGAACTCATTTCATCATTGGCACATTCAATAATCGATTTCTCTTATGATGCTGATTGGGGTAATGATTTGGCATGGGCTCCAATTACCTATGATTACGAGACAAAAAATAATCGAAAAAGACAAACCGTTTCTCAAGAAGTTAGATTTATCTCATCAGAGAATACTGGCTCATTTATCAATGCATCCCAATGGTTATTTGGTCTAAACTTATTAAAACTAAATGATGATTTGGTTACAAAAAATACTGGTATTTATAATGACCCTATATACGTTTATGAGGACTCTCTAAACACTACTCTTATAAGTGAATATGCTGCAACGAGTTTATCATTGTTTGGGCAGTTAAATTTTAATGTAAATGAATCTGGTTTATTGACGTTTGGTTTGAGGATGGAAAACAGAAATGTAGAATATAATGATACAGAAAATCTAGATATTGGACCCAGTGAATTTATGACTGGAGGAGATATCACATATTTGAATAATATTTCTGAAAATCTTAATGGGTATATTACATTATCACAGAGCTATAAAGCTGGTGGCTTTAATTTAGGTGTTATCCCGAAAGGTCAGCGTAAATTTAATCAAGAAAAACTGATAAACATTGAAGTTGGCATTAAATCAATTTGGGATGAGGGACGAATCAGGCTCAATGGTTCACTTTTTTATAATCGTCGTGAAGATCAGCAAATTAGAACTTCTATGCAATTATATGCCAATGATCCATCATCATTTATTTTCTTTACAGGTAATGCAGCAAAAGGTAAGTCAATTGGATCTGAAATAGAAGCTCGCTGGATCCCTAATGATAGATTAGAGCTATATTTCAATGCTGGACTTCTTCGGGCAAAAATTGAACAGTATAGTGGTCCTGATACCACCTTAAATGACAGAAGTGCAGCTCATGCACCAGCGTATACCGTGAGTTCCGGTTGGGAATATCGATATCCCTCTGGGATATTTGTAATGATGTCTGCATCCGCAACCGATGAATTTTATTTTGATGTTAGCCATAATCAAAAATCAAAGGCATTTGAATTGATGAATGCACGCCTAGGTTTCGAGAAGGATAATTGGTCAATTCAATTGTGGGGTAAAAATTTAACAAATAAAGATTTTGCTGTTCGTGGTTTCTATTTTGGCAATGAACCTCCAGATTTTCCAAATGCGCTTTACACCCGACGTGGTGACCCACGTCAAGTTGGTCTAACTTTTGATATGAGGTTTTAATTTTATGATAGTAGCTATAGATATCAGTTTATACCCTTTAGATAAAAATTTTATTCCACCAATCACTGATTTTATTGCCCGTCTTAATGGGCACCCAACATTAACAGTAACCACTAACAGTATGAGCACTCAAATTGAAGGTGAATATGACTTAGTGATGGATATAATAAATCAAGAAATCAAAGAAACTTTTGAAAATCATGATAAATCTGTTTTTACAATAAAAATTCTAAATAATCCAATCTCGAACTTAGGGTTAGCATTATATTAAGATTATGGAAATTCTCGCTATTGTATTAGCTCTTTTATATCTTATTTTGGCAATTCGTCAGAATATATTATGTTGGTTATGTGCGGCTATAAGTACTTCAATTTATATTTTTTTGTTTTTTGAAGCAAAACTGTATATGGAGTCTTTTTTAAATGTATTTTATTTTTTAATGGCTATTTTTGGATGGTATTCTTGGTCAGGTAAAAAGGGAAATCTAACTGGATTAAATATTTCGGTATGGAGTTTTAAAATCCACTTTTTTATGAGTTTGTTGATAATCTTGATTTCCATTGCTAGCGGTTATTATTTATCAATAAACACTGATGCTAGTTATCCTTATTTGGACTCAATGACTACTTATTTTTCAATCTGGGCAACTTATCTAATAGCTCAAAAGGTACTCGAAAACTGGTGGTATTGGCTGGTGATTGACCTATGTTCTGTGGTGATATATTGGTTACGTGATTTGGAAGCTACTGCATTATTGTTTTTGGTCTATATCTTACTTATCCCGTTCGGTATGATGGCTTGGAAACGCAGTTATAATAAACAGATAATTTGATGAGTTACGACACATTATTAGCTTTATTGCCGAAAAAAATCTCCAATAAGGTTAAATCAATAGAACCATTGTCTGGTTTAACAAATCAATCATTCAAGTTAATAACAAATAAGTATTCTTATGCTTTAAGAATCAATGCAAATCATACTGAATCTTTCAAGATTGATCGAAACAGAGAATTAAAGATATTAGAAAATGCGATCAAAGCAGGTATTTCTCCTGAAATAATATTTAAAGACAGTAGAAATAGTATTCTAGTGACTTTATTCATAGATCAAGAGCCATGGGTTGAACAGGATCTTCAAGATAAAGAAAAATTAAAATTATTAGCTCAACTTTTTCGCAAAATCCATACCTTACCAAAGTCAGGGTATCCTTTTGAGCCTGAGGGTATAGCAACTAATTATTTTTCTAATATACAATCAATTCCTAGGTATGTTGAATTTGGCAAAAAATGCGTTTCATTTATTAACCAGTATGGATCAATTGAAGCATATTGTTGCTGCCATAATGATGTTGTAGTTTCTAATATTATTGGATTTGAGCCATTATTTATAGTTGATTGGGAATATGCTAGTGACAATAACCCGATGTTTGATATTGCTTCACTAAGCTGCTTTCATGGGCTAAATAATTCTTTGGAGCAAACTATTCTGAATGAATATTTTGATGGCCATTCAAAACAACAATATGAAGAATTTTTGTTACAAAAAAGATTATACAATGCTATTTACTGGCTCTGGCTTGCATCTCGGCATGTTATGAGTCCTGATGACAAGCAGGATAAATTACTTTTGGATATTGAGTCTAGATTAGGTTTTAAATAGAAAATTTTTACCTTCATTATTATTAGTAATCTCTCTTTACCAGTGATTTCTTAGCTCTCTAAGTTTCAAAAAAACTGTTTCTGGCGATGGATGTGAATCAAGGTCTTTAAAGGATTCACGGAGTTTGTCAATAATGCTAGAACTTTGAAGGCGGAAAAAAGCATTGATATTTTTTTCCTCACCAATAGTTGTAATAATTGAAGTTGGATCTTTATCTTTATTCGCATGCAGTAATTTTTTTGCGAACTCATTATTAGGTTCCCTATCCAAGGTGAATGCTAAGTTATTTAGCAAGTAGTCATGACCAGGAAAAATTTCTGTATTTAACGGCAGTCTATCCAGTTGATCTACAAATGTCTTATAAAGCTCTTGTGGATTGCCTCCATTATGGCAATTGCCTGCACCAGCATTAAAAAGGGTGTCACCACTGAAAAGTGCTGGTATATCACTATGAGATAGAAGACAAATGTGACTCATTGTATGCCCAGGCGTATCAAGACACTCTAATTCAATTGATCTTCCTACCTTGATTATCTCACCATGAGTTACACCTCTGTTAATATCGGGTATAAGGTCTTTTGCATTAGCATGAGCAATTATTTTTGCGGAGGTTGCATCCACAATTGCTTTATTTCCTCCAATATGATCCCAGTGATCATGAGTATTTAAGATTTGCGTGATTTTCCAATTGTTTTCATTAGCTATATTCAGGCATTGCTTATGATCAAGAGGGTCAATTGCTAATGCTTCACCATTATCAGGGCAAGCAACTAAATAATTAAAATTTCTATATGCATTTCCTGTCCATATTTTTTTAATAATCATATCAACCTCAACGAACTCTATTTGGATCTAAATAATAAGTTTAATCTGGTACTGATTTATGCTTAGATTGAATCAAAATAACCGATGAAAAAAATTTTATCAATTAATGTTAGGTAAAGATCAGAAAATGAGTCGTTTGTATTTAATAAGACATGGGCAAGCTAGTTTCTTGTCAGATAACTACGATCAGCTTTCAGATATTGGTAAAAATCAGGCAGCAGAACTAGGTGATGATCTTTCTTCAAAAGAGATAATTTTCAATACAGTTTATTCGGGAGATCTAGTCAGACAGAGAGACACTGCTAATATCGTGGCAGAAAGGTATGCAAGTAAAGATGTTTCATTCCCTGAAATAAAAACACATATAGGTATGAATGAATACCCTGCCGAAGAAATTATGACAACATTAGGAAAACATCTTATAGAGAATAATCATGAAGCTGCTGAGCTTTTTAAAAGTTGCAATAATGCAAATGAAGAATCTGATCGTCATCGATATTTCCAGAAATTATTTGAACTAATTTTGGAACATTGGGTACATGGTCATGGTAGTGAAATTGGTTTATCTGTCACATGGAGTGAATGGAGTGATGGAGTCAGAAATACTCTTCGTGAAATTATGATGAATGCAGAGAAAAATGAATTAATAGGTGTTTTTACCTCTGGCGGTCCAATCGGTGTTAGTCTACAAACCGCACTCGAGGCACCGCAAATAAAAGCTGCCGAGTTAAATTGGCGTATCTATAATTCCTCAGTTACTAGATATACTTTTTCTGGATCACGCTTTTCACTAGATCAATTTAATGATATTTCGCATTTATCTGATGATTTATTAACTTTCCGTTGATGCGTTAATCATTAAAAAAATCAACACGGACTGAAATATTCTACAATGCTTTTAACCATTCGCTTATGCTGTTTCCGATAGCATGGGGTGAGTCTTCTTGTAAGAAATGCTTACCGGGTACGGTAACCTCCATTTGATTCTTCCATGTTCTACAGTACTCTCTTTGACTGCCTATTAAAATTGATCCGGGCTCTGCATTAATGAATAGTTTAGGTATGTTCGAATTTTCCAACCATTTTGAGTATTTGTTAACAATTTTTATAATATTATCAGGTGAATTATTTATGGGAATCTCTCTTGGCCAACTTAATGTGGGTCTTCGATCTTCACCTGAATTAAGAAATGGTTCTCGGTAAGCATCCATTTCTTCAGTGCTTAATTTCCTGATAATTGAATTGGGCAAAACCCCCTCTACAAATAAATTTTTATTTAAAATCAATTCTTCACCAGAAGCTGAACGAAAAGCTTTAAATATATTTGTTGCAGAATCTGGCCATTCATCCCATGTGATTGGCCTGACAAGAGCCTCCATATATACAATACCTTTTAAAGCATCTGGGTGCTCGGAGGCCCAGTCGAAACCGAGAGCAGAGCCCCAATCATGAAGCACTAAAGTAACTTGCTTATCTATACCAAGTTTCTCCCATGCTTTGAATAGGTATTCTCTATGCTCTTCATAAAGATATTTTTCTGGACCACTGTTCTTCAATTTTTCTGAATCACCCATTCCAATTAAATCTACTGCTATGCAACGGCCATATTGGGCTAGGTGCGGTATGATATTGCGCCATAAGTAGGAGGAGGTAGGATTACCATGTTGAAATACGATAGGATGCCCTTGACCCACCTCTACATAAGCCATTTTTTTATTATGCACTGTGACAAATTTCTTTTTTGGCTTAGTTTTTACCATATCTAAAATCATATTTTGGTTTATTCTATCGTGAATATTGTTGATTAGTCTGTTAAATTACATATAACCATTAAGAGGCTTACTTTATCATGACCAATGAACGACATTCCAATTACTGGAGAGCGAACCTTAGGTTATTACTGAAATGTTTGTTGATTTGGTTTTTTTCATCATATGGGATGGGTATTTTGTATGTTGATCAATTAAATGAAATTAAAATTGGCGGTTTCAAATTAGGATTTTGGTTCGCACAGCAAGGATCAATATATGTATTTGTTGGGTTGATTTTTTATTATGCATGGAGCATGAACAGGATCGATAGAGAGTATAAGGTAAGTGAAGATTGAGTAACTTATGGACTTAAAAGCACTTACATATCTTGTGGTTGGCACAACTTTTGTGATCTATATTGCAATAGCAATATGGTCTAGAGCCGCTACTACTGGTGAGTTTTATATAGCTGGGAAGTCTGTATCTCCGCTGGCAAATGGAATGGCTACAGCGGCAGATTGGATGAGTGCTGCGTCTTTTATTTCGATGGCGGGACTAATTGCTTTTTCAGGCTACGATGCATCTGTCTATTTAATGGGATGGACGGGTGGATATGTCCTCTTAGCTTTATTTATTGCCCCTTATTTGCGTAAATTTGGTAAATTCACAGTTCCTGAATTTATTGGTGAACGATATTATTCAAAAACAGCAAAAATCGTAGCAGTTCTCTGCCTAATCTTTATATCGTTCACCTATGTGGCGGGACAAATGCGTGGAGTGGGTATAGTATTTTCACGCTTCCTTGAAGTAGATGTATCGGTCGGTTTATTGATAGGTATGAGCGTGGTCTTTGTTTATGCGGTTCTGGGTGGTATGAAAGGAATTACGTACACTCAAGTTGCTCAATATTGCGTACTCATCTTTGCTTATACAGTACCTGCTATTTTTATCGCCCTCCAAATAACTGATAATCCTATCCCTCAATTAGCATTTGGTGGAAATATTAGTGGAACAGAATCAGGGCTTTTAGATAAATTAGATGAAATTGTGACTGCCCTTGGTTTCAATGCCTATACTTCTGGTCAAAAAGATACAATAGATATCTTCTGTATTACTTTGGCTTTAATGGTTGGTACCGCTGGTTTACCACATGTTATTGTACGCTTCTTTACAGTACCGACAGTAAGAGATGCACGTACCTCAGCTGGATATGCGTTATTATTCATTGCTGTCTTATATACAACAGCTCCAGCGGTAGGCTCGATGGCTCGTTATAATCTTATAAATACAGTTCAACCGGGAGCTATTGGTTCTACAGAGGGTAATCTTTTGTATGCAAGTCGTCCTGAATGGATGATCAGATGGCAGCAAACAGGTTTAGTTGAATTCGAAGACAAAAATAATGATGGTAGAATTCAATTTTACAATGATCAAAACCCCGATTTTGCTAATAATGCAACTACTTATGGTTGGCGAGGTAATGAGTTGAAGGTAGATCGTGACATTATGGTTTTGGCGAATCCAGAAATTGCAGGATTACCCGACTGGGTTATTGCATTAGTCGCTGCTGGTGGGATTGCGGCAGCTTTATCAACTGCTGCTGGACTCTTACTGGTCATTTCATCATCAATTTCACATGATCTTGTGAAAGGGTTAATAAATCCAGAAATATCAGAAAAGAATGAATTGATTGTTGGTAGATGTGCTGCAGCTATTGCTATTTTGATAGCAGGTTATTTAGGTTTTGATCCTCCTGGTTGGGTTGCTGAAGTAGTAGCCTTTGCATTTGGTCTTGCCGCTGCCTCACTATTTCCAGTCATTTTCTTGGGTATTTTTTACAAAAGAATAAATAAATATGGCGCAATATCAGGAATGGTTACAGGACTGTTATTTACCTATGGGTATATTGAATACTTCAAAGGACTTTTCCTTAAATGGATGGGCTCACCATGGGGTGAAAATGTAACGAGCAACTGGTTATTTAGTATCTCACCCGAAGGCATTGGTGTTATAGGTATGCTGTTAAATATAATTGTCGCTGTAGTTGTATCTCATTCAACAAGTAAACCACCTGAAAAGATTTATGATTTAGTTGATCGAATAAGGGTGCCCAGATCTAATTGATACGAAGAATTATCGCAATAATATCTCTTGAAGTTTTGTAAGACCATCTTTCATACCTATTCTTCCATAACCAATTCTAAAGTGATTTTTTGGTGATGGACCTATTTTTGATTGATATATATTTCCTGGCAATAGCATAATACCGTGATGCTTAATTAATCGTTCACAAAATAAAATTACACCTTCCTCCCCGAGATATTTCGGGTAACCAATGCAACCACCATCAGGTAATTGCCACTCAAACAAATGGGTATTTTTTGCGAAGAATAGATTAAGAAGTTTTAAGTTATTTTCGATAATTTTTCGATTTCTCGATAATATTTTTTTACTTGATTTTAATGCAACTACTGCTAAAAATTCACTTGGTGATGAATTACAAATAGAAAGATAATGTTTCATTTTTTCCATCTTATCCAACAGTTGTAGATCTTGGGATGCTATCCATCCAATTCTAAGCCCAGGTAAACCATAAGCTTTAGACATCACATTCAGAGAAATCCCATTTTCATATACATCAGCTATTTGAGGTAATCTCTTACTAGCATCCCTCTCCATTAAGCGATAGACCTCATCACTAAATAAATAAATATTCTGTTGTCTTGCAATGACAATTAATTCTTCAAGCGTTTCTTTAGATATGACCTTACCTGTTGGATTATGAGGAAAATTGATAGAGATAAGTTTTGTATTAGGTTGAATGGCATCTTTGATTCTTTGTAGATTGAGATTCCAGTTTTCATTATCATCAAGTCCAACACCCGTGACCTCACACAAAGATGCAGGAACAGTCTCTGCAGATTGATAATTCGGAGTTATTATGATTGCGTGATCATCTTTGCTAAGAATGCAATGCATAGCCACAAAGAGTCCTTCTTCAGCACCAGCGAAGGCTAAAATATTTGCTGATTTTTGAGTTAAATATGTATTTGCAACTGCAGTTCTTAATTCTGGAGATCCGTAAGTCTCAATATATTTAAAATTAAGATTATGCCAATTTTCTCTATCTTGATCTGTCCCAAGACTCATTAAATCATCTAGTGTCATTGATTCCATATCTGATGCACACATATGATATTTAGCATTGAACTCCCATTCTGAAAAAAATGTTTCTAGTTTAAAGTCAGGCAATACGGGCATTTATTATCTCCATTACATCGTAATTTCTATTCTATCATCAATATGATCAATCCCATTTAATGTGTGATTGTGATGTATTATGTAAAAACTTTGTTAAGTATACTTTAACTAGCGCTAATAACATGTTTAGATGAATCAAAATTGAGGAGAAATCTATGTTAGAAGTTATTCTAAATATTTTTATTTTTGCCTTGTTGGTATTGTTTATAGCACGTCAAATGCAGTCAGGACTGACATTATCAAAGCAGATCCTTCTTGGGTTATTTCTCGGAGTTTTCTTCGGACTAGCGCTTCAAGTCATTTATTCTAATCATGGCCTAGTTATTCAAGAGACGCTTGTTTGGACTAATGTAATTGGCTCAAGTTACGTTAATCTCTTGAGAATGGTGATCATGCCATTAGTGTTAACGATGATGATAGCGGCTGTGGTTAAAATGAAAGATGTAGCTGCATTGGGAAAAGTTGGTTTCTCTGTAGTTCTAATCCTCCTGGGAACAACTATGATTTCTGCTCTGGTAGGGATAGGTGTTTCAAATTTGTTTGGATTATCAATGGATGGATTGACTGAAGGTGCCAGAGAACTCTCTCGTGCCAGTTCTTTAACTACAAGACAAGAATCTATCGCGAGTCTGGGACTTGCAGACATGCTGGTGAGATTTATTCCTTCTAATATATTCTCAGATTTAACTGGCGCAAGACCAACATCTGTAATTGCTGTGGTGATTTTTGGTATCCTATTTGGTATTGCTGCTTTAATGGTGGCTAAAGAGGATCAAGAGAAAGCGGAATCAATTACATCTTTTATCGATACAACTCAAGCCATAATAATGAAATTAGTTAGGATGATTATGCTATTAACACCTTATGGAATTTTAGCTTTAATGACAAAAGTTGTTGCTGGCTCAGATGCTGGTGATATTCTTGATTTGATTAGTTTTGTATTAGCCTCATATTTCGCAATTTTTATTATGTTTATGGTTCACGCTTCGTTACTTAAATTAAATGGGGTAAATGTGGTTCAATACTTTAAGAATATATGGCCAGTTTTAACTTTTGCATTTACCTCAAGGAGCTCAGCAGCAACAATCCCCCTAAATGTGGAAACTCAAGTGGATAAATTAAAGGTCCCTCAATCAATAGCCAATCTCTCTGCTTCTCTAGGCGCTACTATTGGACAGAATGGTTGTGCTGGCATTTACCCTGCTATGCTAGCCGCGATGATTGCACCTTCCATGGGAGTTAACCCAATGGATCCTATGTTTATTCTATCATTAGTTATGGTAGTAACTATCAGTTCATTTGGTATAGCGGGTGTGGGTGGTGGTGCTACCTTTGCGGCTCTGGTTGTGCTGCCTGCAATGGGCTTTCCTGTTGCATTGGTAGCATTGTTGATATCTATAGAACCTCTCATAGATATGGCTAGAACCGCATTAAATGTTAATGGCTCAATCATGGCGGGAGTTATTACAGGTCGTAGAGTGAATGTTGAATAATTTTCTTCAAAGCCTATTAGGATTAATGGATAATTATAAAATTTGATCTCTCTATGCTAAGTACTGATGCCAATATTTCCGGTGCGATTTTATTAAATTGTAAAGAATTTGATAAAAATTTGGTGTTCTTTAATAAGGAAGCTGGTTTTAAGCTAAAGTTGATCTATCCAGCAGACTCACCTCGTCATGCGATACTGATTGGTTACGGGTTAACCATTCATCTAACCAAAAGTGATCATGATACTGATATAACTATTTTTTTGGTTAGTGATGATAAAGAATTTGTACTCACAGAAAACTCATCTATGCAGGCTCCAAATGGAGTGAGGTTGGAGTTTAAGAGTAATGAAATTAATTGTAGTGATGAATTGGTCATGCCACCTCTACAAAATAATGTAGTTGTTCAAAAACTTATAAATAAGGATGATTGGGTTGACGGAAGAGCGGGAATGCAATATCGGGATCTTATTCCAAATCGATTGGGTGGTCGTTTTATTGCATCTCACATTCGAATAGAAGAGGGTGGTCCAGTTCCTGATTATGTTCATTATCATCATATTCGTTTTCAGTTGATATATTGTCATAAGGGTTGGGTTAAAGCTGTTTATGAAGATCAAGGCGAGCCATTTATTATGAAGGCAGGTGATTGTGTTCTTCAGCCTCCTCATATTAGACATCAAGTATTAGAATGCTCAGATCAGTTTGAAGTAATTGAGGTCGGGTGTCCAGCTGAACATAAAACACTGGTTGATCATGAGATGATTTTACCCACCTCAAAAGTTCGACCAGATCGTGATTTTAATGGTCAGAAATTTGTTTTTCATAAAAAAGATGATACTAAGAATGTTACAACTATTAGAGAGGATGGTTTTAATGCAAGAGATATAGGTATTTTAAGTGCTACTAGCGGTGAAGTTTCAGTGTTTGCACTAACTTACGAAAAAAAAATAAAATTTAAATCATTAACGCATCAAAAAGAATTTTTATTTTATTTTATTCTGGCTGGTAATCTAGTGATTGAAATTGATAATGATGTCTTTGAATTGAGCGAAGGTGATGCATTTTCTATTCCCGCCTCTATTTCATATTGTTTTCACGAGCTATCAAATAATATTGAATTGCTTGAAATTGCTCTTCCTAATATAAATTGCCACTAAATTTTAGATTTCAAGCTAGAGTTAGATCAATTAGAACTATACCGATAGCAATTGGGGCAATAAATTTGTTTGTGAAGCGCCAGTATATCTGCCAATTGGCAGAATCCTGTGAGAATTGTTCCTCCATTAATGAATTCTTAATTACCCAGCCTGAGAATGTAGCAATCAATAATGCGTTGATGGGCAGTAGCAAGTTAGCTACGGTATAATCTACTATACCAAAGAAATTACGCTCAACCCCGAGAAATTCTAATGGTTTAACATCAGCGATAGTGCTGAATGAGAGAACCGATCCAAGGGCAAAAATCCAGATAGTAAACCCAGAAATTATACTTAAAATTTTCCTCTTACCTGGATATTTTTCTTCTAGCCAGGAAACAATAGGCTCTAGCATACCCATAGTGGAAGTATAGGCGGCAAAAATTAATAGTATAAAGAAAAGAATACCAACTAGATATCCTCCTGGCATACCACCAAAGGCAATTGGCAATGTGATGAAGATTAAACTAGGCCCTTCACCTGGATTGAGATTATTAGCAAAAACAATAGGAAAAATTGCCAGCCCCGCCAGGAGTGCAATTAATGTATCTCCAATACAAACAATTGCTGCCGACTCCTTAATTGAATAATGGTCTGGCATATAAGCTCCATAGGTCATAATTAAACCAGTACCAATTGCTAGGGAAAATAAAGCTTGTCCGAGCGCCATAATGATTGATTGAGTATTGATTTTGCTGAAATCTGGGCTAAAAAGAAAATCTAGCGCCTGAAGGAACTCACCTTGGATCATGCCGTATATAACTAAAATTATAATAAGAACAAATAGTAAGGGCATAAGTATCTTAGATATTTTAGCAATTCCATTGTTCACACCTTTTGCTATAACCCACACCGTCATTGAGATAAAAAATCCACTTAAGAAGATTTGTAAAATCGGATGATTTGTTCTTTCATTAAATAGCTGTGCAGAATTAGCTCCATCAATCCCATGAAAGGAGTTCAGGATTGCTAAATGCAGATAATCTATCGCCCAGGCACAAACTACAACGTAATAACTAAAGCCCAAAAATGGTAGTAAGACACCCATCCAACCAATGGATTTCCAAAATGAACTAGCATCATGAGAGGCTACAAGTTCTTTCACAGAGTTAAGAGGACTTTTGTGACATTTTCTACCAATTAGCATTTCACTGGAAAGTATTGGTAGACCTAGTAAAAAAACAAATGCTAAATAAATTATGACAAAACCACCACCACCGTTTTCTCCTGCAATGTAGGGAAATCGCCATAAATTACCCAAACCAACCGCACCACCGACGGTAGCTAAAAGAAAGGCGGGTCTATTTGACCAAGTTGTAAAGTTATTATCACTCATTTATTAAATTTTTTGGTTACCATAAGTGGTTGATAATTAATCTAGGGGTTATATAAGAATGAATTGTTTATATATAAATTATAATACCTATTTATATTCCCTCTCTTATTGAGCATAGCATATTTTTTTGAGTGTAAGTTTGTGAGTATAAAGCGAGAAATAACCTCTGTTATTAATAGCTGTATTGGATTAGTTCTGGTAGTGGAAATTTTGAAATAAAAATTGAATTTAAAAATATTATTTCTTTTGATGTTGAGTATAGGTTGATGTGAGTTCGTATTTTAAATAATCACCATATATTATTGATTCATAATTTTCAGGGTTACACGCAGAGACCTGGTTTCCTTGAGGTTTGATCACGGCATTAATATTTGGGTCATAAAAAAAAGGACATGAATATCTTTGCTTACCTGATTTATTAATAACTCTGTGAGGTGTAGAAATTAATAGACCATTAGAGAGTCTATGAAGCATATTTCCAACATTAACAACAAAGCTGTTTGGTAATTCAGGAACATCTAACCACTCACCATGAGGAGATTGGACTTGCAGCCCACCAACTTGATCCTGAGCTAATACAGTCAAGGCGCCAAAATCCCTATGAGGAGCTGATCCATATAAATCATTGTCAGGTAATATTTGAGGTGGGTAATATAATAATCTCAACCAAATAGTCGGTCTATCAAATAGATTATCATAAGCAATTTGTTCAACTCCAAGAGATTTCATAATAATTAATGTCAATCGATCGCATAATTTTGTCATTTCATCAGCATATTTGGTCACTCTCTCTTTAAATTTTGATGGTTTATTTGGCCATCTATTTGGTCCGGTTAAATATGATCTATTTTTTACGTCTGGATCATCTGGTCCAGCTTCCCTCATCATCATGAATGACTCACTTTGATTTGGTTTTTTGACTTCAGCTAAATCTGAATTCACATCTGTAGAGGTATTTATTGCGATATAACCACGATGTAATTCATTGAGCGCAATTTTGTTTTTTTCATTTGTTGGTAAGGCATGGAACTCCTTAGATGCGTTAAATACATCTGAAATTACCGTATTATCGATGCCATGATTAGTTATATAGCTAAAACCAATTGTTGAATAAGCAGCTATAAACTCATTGGCAATTTTTTCAATCTCAGATGATTCTTCAGAATAGAGATTTTTTATATCTATGATTGGAATTTTAAAATCAAGGTTATTACTCAAAACTTAACCATTATATTTTTATATTAATTATCAACTGCATCTGATTCGAGAAAAGTCTGATTCTCTCGATTTTCAGCTCTTCCTATTGTTATTTCATCACCAATCATCAATGTCATAAGGTCTTCAGCGACCTCCATTTTTCCATCATAATCAGTCATCGACAATAACTCGTCTCTTGTCGTTTCTGGAGGAATAATATGCGAATATATGCCAAGTCTCGGCCGGGTCTCATTGAAAACATGTGCGACTTGGGCTGGAGTAGAATGAACGATCATACTTACATTGGCGAGCTTAGCCTCTTTTGACTCTCCTGGATAGGGAATTTGTGTCTCATGAATTAGCACATCAACACCTTTACTCATTTCGATAATTTTACTGCCAGGAAGAGATCGTGTATCACCTGAAAATATAACTGACCTTCCCTTGTAATCAACACGATAACCAAATGTAGCTCCCTCAAGACCAAGTAATTCCTCTGTTTCTGGATTTAATGGTAAATGCGCCACATCAAATGCCGTTATTTTTATACCATTTTGATTATAAAACACCCCTGGTTCAACATCTTCAGTTAAGAGATCAGAACCTTCTTTGTGAACATTGGTTAGATATCTGTATCTTAAGTCCCAATCAAATGCTCTTTCAAAATGATCCATAAATGCAGCAGTACCTTCAGGTCCATAAACTTTCATATTTGTTTTACGACCAAATAACCATCCTGTTAACCAGAGATTAGGTAATTCAATGGTGTGATCAAAATGCAAATGAGTAATTAAAACAGTATTAATATCTGTCAGTAGTTCAAAGCCACCAGCTTGAAAAATTCTTTGTCTCATTCCAGGTCCAGCATCTACAAGAATTTTTGTTTCTCCAGCCTCGAGTAAGATCGAGGGTCCATATCGAGTTGGAGAGGGTCTTGGTGCTCCTGTTCCTAAAAAAGTTAGCTTGATATCATATTCTTGTGCGCTTGAGATTGATGATAAACTTCCGAAGGAAAGAAGGATAAATATTTTTGTTATTAAGAGACGGTTGAACAACATATAACTCTCCAGGTATTTGAATTATTTTTAACAAATTTTGATAACTTAGTTAATTTTAATATCTACAATATACTATAATATTTTATCTTGAAAAACCTTCCAAATATCTATAATCAAGGATTGAATCAATCAATGACACCATCGGAAAATATAATTCAAATTAAGAATTTATCCAAGAACTACCAGGATGGATTTAGAGCGCTAAATTCTGTAAATTTGGATATAAGGAAAGGCGAAATATTTGCTCTACTTGGGCCAAATGGTGCAGGAAAAACCACATTAATCAATATGATTTGCGGGATTGTTAACATTCAAGAGGGCGAAGTTAAAATATCAGATTTGCATAATATTAAGGATTACAGAAAAACCCGTGCATTGATCGGGCTTGTCCCTCAGGAACTTACATCTGAAACATTTGAAACTGTTTTAAGTACAGTAAATTTTAGTCGAGGTCTCTTTGGTAAAAAAGATAATCCGCCTTTTGTAGAAAAAATATTACGCTCTTTATCATTATGGGATAAAAAAGATAATACCATCTTAACTTTATCAGGCGGAATGAAGCGAAGAGTATTGATTGCAAAAGCACTGGCTCATGAACCCAAAATAATATTCTTAGATGAGCCAACTGCGGGCGTGGATGTTGAGCTAAGACAGGATATGTGGGAGGTGGTAAGGCAATTGAAAGATGACGGGGTAACCATCATCCTGACAACCCATTATATTGAAGAAGCTGAACAGATTGCCGACAGAATTGGAATTATCAACCAAGGTGAGTTGATTCTTGTAAAAGAAAAAGATGATTTGATGCTGGAGCTTGGAAAAAAACATCTCCAAATAAATTTAACAGAGCCTCTAAAACAACTACCTTTGGAGCTTATGGATTTTCAAATCGAGCTATCTCCAAATGGTAAACAGCTTATCTATACCTATGAAAAAATCGATAACACAGGAGTATCCTTGCTTCTAGAGCTTCTATCCTCACTGCAGATAAAATATTCTGATATTGATACAAAAGAGAGCTCACTTGAAGAAATTTTTGTGGACCTAGTAAATCGGGAGCGCCTGTGAATTATCCAGCAATTAAAGCTATTTATATTTTTGAGATGTCTCGTATGCGACGAACTTTATTTCAAAGTATTGTCTCTCCAGTAATTTCAACAACACTTTATTTTGTCGTATTCGGAGCCGCAATTGGATCAAGAATAACGGAAATTGATGGGGTGAGCTATGGTTCTTTCATTGTGCCAGGGTTGATTATGCTCTCTATTCTTACTGAAAGTGTATCCAATGCTTCTTTTGGTATTTATTTTCCTAAATTTTCTGGATCTATATACGAAGTTCTCTCGGCTCCAATTTCATACGTTGAAATTACTCTGGGTTATGTTGGTGCAGCAGCATCTAAATCAATAATCGTTGGAGCAATTATATTATTAACTGCGAATTTGTTTGTACCTATCCAGATTGCCCATCCATTTTGGATGCTTTTATTTTTAGTGCTAACTGCCTTAAGTTTCAGTTTGTTGGGTTTTATTTTGGGAATATGGGCTGATAATTGGGAAAAATTAGCAATCGCCCCCACTTTGATAATTACACCATTAGCATTCCTGGGCGGGAGTTTTTATTCCATTTCTATGCTTCCTCCTTTTTGGCAGAAAATTACATTGTTAAATCCTGTGGTTTATTTGATCAGTGGGTTTCGATGGAGTTTTTATGAAAATGCAGATGTGAGTGTGTATATTAGTATCAGTATGATTGGTGTTTTTTTAATGATTTGTTTGATACTAATTTGGTTGATTTTCAAAACAGGATATAGGTTAAGGGTCTAATTTCAGGTACAGATGAAAGAAAAAAAAACCATAGCGCGTAGAGAGTTCCTCGAAAATATTGGTAAGTCAGCAGGCACTCTTGCAATGCTTAGAACTATGATTGCAATGGGGTTAGGTCTCGGCTCAAGTGCTTGTGGCTCTTCATCTGCTGGAGCTGCTCAACAACCTGCCAATATCTCTTCAACTAATATTACTAACAATACCGTGGCGGTAAATAATTCCACTAGTAACATAAAGTCACCACGACCCGGTGATTGGAATACAAATATTGGTAATGGGAAGACAGTAATAATACTAGGTGCTGGTATAGCAGGAATGTCTAGTGCTTTCGAATTACAAAAATTAGGTTATACGGTCACTATTCTTGAGGCAACGAATAGAGCTGGAGGTCGAAATAGAACTATTCGCAGTGGAGATTCTATAAATGAATTAAATTCAACTCAAACTTGTATTTTTGATAGTGATTCTGAGCTCTATTTTAATCCAGGTCCAGCAAGAATAGCTCATCATCATGAATTTTTATTAGATTATTGTAGGCAGTTTGGAGTAATTTTGGAAAATTTTACTAATGACAATCGAGCTGCATTAGTACATTCTACTTTGGCTTTTGATGGCAAACCGCAGCTAGCAAAAAGCGTTCTTTCAGATATTAGGGGTCGGATATCGAGTTTATTGGCATATGCGGTGAATCAGAATGTCCTAGACCAACAACTTTCTTCAAATGATAAAATTAATATTTTGAGAATGTTAAAAGGGTTTGGTGACCTAAATAGTGATCATTTATATTTAGGAAGCTCAAGAGCTGGTTTTCTTGGCCAAGAAAATGTAGGTAGTAGAGATCGAGATACTCCAGTGACCCCAAAAACCCTGCAAGAATTAATTATAAGTGGTTTTCAATCTGGACTCGATTTTTCTCAAGGAATTAATCAGCAACCAGCGATGCTGCAGCCAAAAGGTGGTATGGACAAGATAGCTCAAGCTTTCGAAGCTAGAGTTTTATCAGTTCTAACTTATAATGCCGAGGTAACGCAAATTCGTAAAATTACAAATGGTGTTAAGATTATTTATGAGCGAAATGGGAGCTCCTTTGAGAATACTGCGGACTTTTGTGTATGTACAATTCCTGCTCCAGTTTTAAAAAATATTAGCAATGATTTTTCCAATGAACACCAACTTGAAATAGAACAATTTCAATACTCCTCAGCTAGTAAATTAGCTTTTCAGTCCAGACGTTTTTGGGAACAAGATCATAGTATCTTTGGTGGTATTTCCTGGACAAATCAATCAATAACACAGTTATGGTATCCCAGTAATGCCTTGGGCTCAGCATCGGGCATTATTGTAGGCGCTTATATATGGAATAATTCAGTAGCAAATATTTTTTCTGATCAAACTCCACAAGCAAGAATAACTTCTGCACTTCAACAGGGAAATAACTTACATTCAGAATATCAAAATGAGGTATCCCGAGGCATCAGTGTTGCGTGGAAAAATATTCCCTTTCAGTTAGGTGCATATGGACAATCTTCAGCTACAAAGTTACTCACACCAGATGATAATATCATCTTTGCTGGTGAGCATTTGAGCGCTCTTAAGGGCTGGCAAGAAGGTGCTATATTATCTGCATATCATGCTATTAACGAGATAGTCAAAAAATCATCTGCTTGAGTTGTATAATAAATTTTTATTTATCTGAGATAGGTTTGATATGACAATATTTGAGAAGCTACACATGATCATTCGATGTTGGCGGTATCGATTTAAATCTGAAGTCCATTCAATCAATTATGTACGCTCTCTCAATTTAGAAGACTCTGTAATGTTAGATATAGGAGCTAATAAGGGAATTTATTCGATTTATATGTCACGGGTAGCAGGTCAAAATGGAAAGGTTATTGCTTTTGAGGCTCAACCTGAGCTTAAAAAATACTTATTTGATGTCAAACAAACCTTTGCTTTAGATAATCTGGAGATCGTGAATACAGCTTTATCATCAGTTTCAGGTGTAATGACGCTTCATAGGGAAAGTATTGGTTCAGGAGCAGCAAGTTTTGATTTCTATGACCAATTAGAAAAAAATATAGGATCAGTAGAGGTAAATGCAACTACTCTAGATGATTTTCTTGAGCAAAGAGATGATCACCAAATTGATTTTATTAAATGTGATGTTGAAGGGCATGAAGCGAATGTTTTTTATGGCGCTAAGAATACCTTAGTTAAGGATATGCCTATTCTTCTTTTTGAGTGTCATCGCTCTGAGGAGGAGAAAGGAGAGCTTTTTTCATTTTTAGCTGAAATCGGATATACCGGATATTTTTATCATGTAGAACCAGAAGATCATGCGAATATCTTTAAAAGAGGGATAGGTAAATATATACATTATAGTGAATATGCTAAATACGGATATTGCAGATCATCCGTAGAACATAGAAATTATGTTTTTGTAAAAGAGGGAATGCATCCCGATGATAAATTAAAGTTAGATGCCTAATACAATCAATAAAGAGTGGCGAGAATGGATCATTACCAGTTTTAAGAACGGTTGCGAACTAGATGAGATTGTATCTACCATGATTGATGCTGGTATTGACTCTGAATTTGCCAATGCGGAAGTAACAAAATTAAAAATCCAAGAAATATCTGAAATATTAGAGTTAAGAAGAAAGGAAAAGGAGAGTAAACGAATCATCTATGCTTTTTTTAAGAGACTATTATATAAACTGGGTATTTATCGTATCAAGTTATTAAATATAGAAAATGCAGTAAAATATGATTCTAGTGATGTTGAGTTATATACAGTAAATAATCTCCTTAGTGATGATGAGTGTAAAAAAGTAATCAACTTAATAAAAACAAAATTAGAACCTTCAAGAGTGGTATTTGAGGGTGACTATGATAAAACAATTAGAACCAGCAAAACTTGTAATTTAGGATTATTAGAGTCCTCTTTAATTGATGAAATTGATGAACGAATTTGTTCAAAGCTCAAAATTGATCAAACTTTTTCAGAAGTAATGCAAGGTCAACTCTATGAGGTAGGCGAAGAATTTAAATCGCATCATGATTATTTCGATGGATCAGAAAAACTAATTGCCAAACATACTAGGGCTCAAGGTCAGAGAACATATACGTGTATGATCTATTTGAATGATGTGGAAGAAGGTGGAGAGACTTTTTTTCCATTCTTATCTAAAGTTTTTTATCCAAAAAAAGGACAAGCATTAATTTGGAATAATCTAAGTTTTGATGGCATGCCAAATAAACATACGTTACACCAAGGAAGACCCGTTATCAGTGGATCAAAAGCAATTATAACGAAGTGGTTTCGAGAAGCTAATTAGAGATGAAGACGTTTGTTTTACGATATATTTGCATAGTCATTATTATGCCCTCGTATACATATGCTTACTTTGGTGATGAGTTTGATTTAGCGTTATTTCCTAGAGGCACAAAAACCATGGCGGCATTACAAATTGGTAGTGCAGGAATGCTAAAAAGTAAGCAAATTAGCAATGTTACTTCAATAGAGGGACTGACTAATCAGGAAGCTTTTGTAAGTACTAATTTAACTAGCCAGCACAATGTTGGGTTCGCATTCAAGCGCGGTAAAACTGAAGTGGAGCGAAGTATTCATCCAAAAGTTATTGATACTCGGGCTTATAATTATCGCTTATGGATTGGATCAGATCCATGGCAAACTTGGCAGTGGAGATCTTACATAAACTATCAATCAACCGCTGAAGTAAAAATACAGTGTTATGAGATGGCCTCAAGAATAATTGGTGGTAATTGCTTAGAAGCGGAATTTAAGTTTTTGGATCCCAATAAAACCAACAATGATGATGGAAGTTTAAACACAGTTCCTGTGTTAATAAGTAAAGTCATCGCTAAAACAATTGGGATTGAATTCAGGAGAGAGTTGATTGGCACCAAAAATACGAGGTTATCCTCTCAAATGAGGTTACAAGGAAATTATCTGAAACATGATATTACATCACCACTATTTTCGATGAGGTCACCAGTTTTTTTGGATTTTAATTTGAATGGCAAAACTCTTAGAGAGATACGCAATGATTTTGTCGAAGAGCTTCCACAATCTGATCCATGGTATGAATACAATCTTTCAGTAGGTTTAAATGCTGCGCGTGTATTCAAAGAAGCGTTAAGTTTAGAGACTGGTTTAGCATATACAATGATTAATCGAAATGACTATAGGGAAAATATCAACAGAAATGAGATTACTAGTAATTTGAGATTTGATTTAGCATTGATATGGGCTTTTAAAGAAAATAGCGCTTTATTTATAAAGGGATTTTTAACAACTAATAATATTCTTGGCTATGAACCAGTTGCTTATAATCGCAAAAGTAGTGGACAGTTTGATAAAGAGTATGGTGAATTAGCAATAGGTATTTTAAGGTTCTGGTAAGTAATATTTATGAAGATATTTAGAAATTTAAAAAGACACTCTTTATTCTGGCCAGTTAAATTATTTTTAAAGAGATTGGTAGGTCGAGAGCTATGGCTGCAAAAAGAATTAGAGTTAAAAACCAAGATATTGGGTGAGTGGGAATTCTATCCTGATGAATTCAAAGCTAATGGAATTGTATACTCACTTGGCGTTGGCGATTGTCTTGATTTTGATCTTCAGCTCATCGAGAGTCATGATGCAGTAGTATTTGCATTTGACCCAACGCCTTATTCAGTAGAGTGGGTTGAAAGGCAAGTAATTCCTGAAAATTTAAATTTTTTACCTTGGGCGGTGGCTGGAAGTGATGGAGAGCTCACTATGGCACAACGAGTGAATAAAAGAGGACGTAAGTCAGAAATTATGTGGACTGAAGTCTCAACCAACATTGAATCTAGCGAAGTTATACAAGTTCCAGCTTATACTATTGCGACAATTATGAGGAAATTACAACATAAAAAAATAGATCTGATGAAAATTGACGTTGAGGGTTCTGAGTACGAAATTGTTGAAGATATGATAAGAAGTCAGATTAAACCCCAGCAATTATTGATTGAATTCCATCATCGTTTTAAAAATAAAAGTAAAATAATGACAATTAATGCAATAAAGCATTTACAAGAAAATGGCTATAAAATCTTTTCAATCTCGGAAACTGGAAGAGAAGTGGGATTTATTCATACGGAATAAAATTTATTGCAGTCGATTAAGTAAAAAACAGATATCAAAGCAATATTTACTGAGATTTTGCATAAAATATATAGTTAAATCTTTTCTTAAAAATTATTAATTAATAAAAATATTGATATAAATCAATAATTTGATTGTTAAATGATATTTAATGATGGATAAAGTTGCATAAATATTCATATATATATATTATATGCGCATATTTATTCATTTAAAGTATTAGATAATATGAGTATTCAAGAGTATCGACAACAAGCAATACGCGAGTTATTGCAAAGTGGTTTTGCTGCAACACAGAAATCTTTGGTTGATGAGCTGAAGAATAGAGGCTATGAAGCAACGCAATCGTCAGTTAGTCGTGATTTAAAAGATATTGGTGCCTTTAAAACTGTTGACGGCTATACAATGGAGTTTGAAAGAGAGAGTGATTCGGAAGATATATATAATATCTCACATTTGATTACCAGTGTGGCAACTGCAGGTCCAAATTTAATGGTTATTAGGACTAAAATTGGAGCCGCACAACAAGTAGCATTATTCTTGGATAAATATTCTAACTCTGGAATTGTTGGCAATATTGGTGGTGATGATACAGTTTTTACCGCTACTTCTGATAAAGCTCATCAACGAATCTTGGGCGATAAAATTAATCATTTGATTAGTCGCTCTTAACTTAAGTCTAATCCTCATGAGTACTAGTAATTCACCCATTGTTATTGCCTATTCTGGTGGTCTGGATACTAGTTTTTGTATACCTTGGTTGAAAAATAATTTAAAAAAAGAAGTAATTACAGTTACTATTGATACCGGTGGTATTGATAATAAAGATGCTGGTTTATTGGAAAACCGAGCACTTAAGTTAGGCGCGATTGAGCATCATTTGATCGATGCTAAAGATGAATTTTTTGATAGAGTTATTAAATATCTAATTGCAGGAAACATAAGAAAAGGACATCTTTACCCTATATGCGTGGGTGCTGAAAGAGGGCTTCAAGCAGAGAAATTAGCTGCTTATGCTAGGGATAATAATTTAGATACAGTTGCTCATGGTTGCACTGCAGCAGGTAATGATCAAGTTAGATTCGATGTTGCTTTACGAACAATTAACCCTAAATTAACTATTCTGGCTCCAATAAGGGACAATAATTGGTCAAGAGAAGAGCAACAACTTTTCCTTAATGATTATAGTGATGTACTGGCTAGCAAGAATAGTGATTATTCACATAATCGGGGTTTATGGGGTATTACTGTTGGCGGTAATGAGACATTAACGTCACTGTCATCAATTCCAGAGGAGGTATGGCCATTATCAGCACATGCTCATACAACAAACTTACCACCAACTAATTATGTAATAAGATTTAAAAATGGTGTACCCGTCTCTCTTGATGGCACACATTATAGTCCCGTTAAATTGATTGAAAAATTAGAAGAAATTGGCAGTTCTTACGCTATAGGAAGAGGGATTCATCTAGGTGACACTATAATTGGGACAAAAGGTCGTGTTGCTTTCGAAGCACCTGCGGCAAGTATACTCATTAAAACTCATCGTGAACTTGAGAAATTAGTATTAACTGCTCAACAAATAAAAACAAAAGATCTTCTTGCCTCAATATATGGTGATTTTATTCATGAGGGTAAACAACTTGATTTGGCGGCTCGTGATATTGAAGCATTTTTTGTATCCACACAAAAAAGAGTATCTGGAGATGTTAAATTTACATTAAGGCCAGGAAGTGTGTTTATAGATGGAGTAGATTCATGTTATTCATTGATGACAGCATCATCCGGATTATATGGAGAGAAAACTGGAGAATGGTCTGGGGAAGATGCAAAAGGTTTCTCCAAAATTCTCTCCTTACCTGGCTCCTTGCAGTCTATAGCAGGAAAACAGTAATCATTTTTTTATATTATGAAAACTATATTTGCAGATAAAGTAGCCTCGGTAGCACAACATAATAATTTGGGTTACGAGCTAAGGGTATCCGGTGATATACCATGCAATGAGGGAGTATTGATTGCTGTAAAGATTCTAAATAATAAGTCTCGTTACAATCAATTAGAGTTAATAAGCGGCAGGATGTCGACCTTGAAAGAAGGCGATATTGTTGTTGGCGCACTGGGTCATAGGGATGCCTTACTTGGCTATTCTGGGTATTTACCGGAAAATCTTGAAGTTGGATCTCTAATACAAGTACTAAATATGGGTGGAGTTATGGGTATTTGTGATTCTTATAATCCAGATGTCGGCCCCCCATTCGATTGCGAAGTTCTTGGTGTGGTTTTGGAGTTTCCTTATCTTGGTCAAAGAGTTGGTTTGCCTGCCAGAGCTGGTGGATTTAGTTTTGAGCAATCAATAAAATTAAATTTTTCAGGTATCCCGGTCATTGCTATTGCTGGAACCTGTATGGATTCTGGTAAAACTGTAGCGGCTTCCTCTTTAATTAGTAAATTAAGGCAATTAAATCTTAATATAGCTGCCTGCAAAGCTACCGGAGTTTCTCTCAGAAGAGATATTTTATCTATGGAGGATGCTGGAGCTAAAACAACGATGATATTTTCAGATTTCGGAGTAGTGGCCACTACTCCTTATAACGGCCCATCACTGACGAAGTCATTATTGAATCAACTTGCATCAGAGCTTCCAGACATAATTATTATTGAGTTGGGTGATGGCCTATTAGGATCTTATGGAGTTCAAGCAATCCTTTCTGACCAAGAAATAAAAAATGCTCTTAGTGGTCTAATTTTATGTGCAAATGACCCAGTTGCTGCTTGGGGAGGGGTAAAAATACTCAGAGAAAACTATGAAATTGAACCTACTGTGGTTAGTGGACCTGCAACAGATAATTCAGTTGGATTGGATATGATTAATAATACGCTAAAGGTTCCTGCCATTAATGCGCTCACAAATAGCTCAGCATTGAGTGAATTGATCACGGGTTCTATTTTTCCAAATAATTTTGAGGTGAAGCATGAGAATTAAAACTATTATTATGGGTGCTTCTGGTTATGTAGGTGGTGAGTTACTCAGATTATTAAAAAATCATCCGAATCTTGATTATGTAATTGCGGTATCAGAATCGCATGCTGGTGAAAATATAAACACTATTTTTCCGCATCTGACTCATTCTTATCAGGATGAAAAATTTAAGACTTATGAAAATTGGAGTATTGATATTGATCATGGGGATCCAGTAGCTATCTTTAGTGCCGCGCCACATGGTATTTCAGCAGGGATATTAACAAGCATACTTGAGACATTAGCAATAAAAAATATCAAGCCAAAGGTAGTCGATATTTCTGCAGATTTTCGATTTTCTGACCCAGAAATCTTTTACCGAACCTATGGTATAAAACACTTACATGCCGAGTTACTTAGTCAGTTTATATGTGGCATTCCTGAGCATATCATTAAGACTGAATCAAATTTTATTGCACATCCAGGTTGCTTTGCCACTGCTATATTACTAGCTATAACGCCAATTATTATAAATGATATAACAGATAATGAATTCTATATCAGTGCCATTACTGGCAGTACTGGATCGGGTAGATCACCAAAGAAAACAACTCATCATCCTGAGCGTCACAGTAATGTATTTGCGTATAAACCGCTCTCTCATAGACATGCTCCAGAGATAGTAAGTATATGTGAAAATATAACTACTGTTAAACCGAAAATTAACTTTATACCTCATTCAGGACCTTTTTCACGCGGCATATATGCAACAATCCAGGCAAAATTAAAATCAGATAAACACATTGATGATGCCGCTCCAATTTTTAAGAACCATTATTCTGAATCTAAATTTATCACTTACATGGATGATACTCCTCAATTAAAGAATGTGGTGACCAGTAATTTCTGTCATCTCAGCTCCAGTATAGATAATGATCAAATAGTCATAAATTGTGCAATTGATAATTTAATAAAAGGTTCAGCAGGTGGATCAATCCAATGGATGAATAGACTTTGGGAGCTTCCTGAAGAAACTGGATTAATGACAATAACCTCACCATGGATATAACTGATGCCAAATGAATTTATACATGATTCAAAGCAAGATGTTCGGAGAGCAGGGCAGGAAGTTTTATTAGATGTATATAAACAATTATCTTTGACAGTCACTAGAGCTGATAATTGTGAATTATTAACTAATGATAACCGAAAGATTCTGGATCTTTATGGAGGCCATGCAGTAATGCCTCTTGGTTATGGCGACACTGACTTTTTGAGTTCAGTGCAAGAACAAATGACTAATTTACTCTTCCAGAGTAACCTGTTACCACTTGATATTAGGGTCCAAGCAGCTGAGAATCTTTTGAAAATCGCTCCATCAAGTTTATCAAAGGTATTTTTTGTTAATTCTGGGTCTGAGGCAAATGAGAATGCCTTGAAAATTGCCTGTATGTATACCAAGAGAAAAAAAATACTGGCCGTCACAGGAGCATTTCATGGTCGATCGGCCGCCGCTTCTGCAGTTACATGGAATGCAAAAAAGAGCTGGTACGGATTTCCAAGACTACCTTTTGATGTTGATTTTATTCCTCGTGATGACCTGAATGCAGCACGCGATATGATAAATGATGAAGTAGCAGCTGTAATCGTAGAGCCAATTCAGGGTGTGGCAGGTGCCTATGATCTATCCCATGAGTTTGTGATGGCTTTGAGAAAGGGATGCGATAAAGTTTCAGCAATATTAATAGTTGATGAAGTACAAACTGGGATGGGGCGAAGTGGTAATTACTTTGCAATTCAAAATTATAATATAGAACCAGATATATTAACGATGGCAAAATCATTAGGTGGAGGAGTTCCCTGTGCAGCCTTGATGATCAATCAAAAATATTCATCAAACCTTAAGATGGGCGATTTAGGATCAACATTTGGTGGCGGACCAATTGCATGTGCTGCGATTAATGCTGTAATCAAAAGTATCAAGAAAAATAACTTATTACTTAACGTGAAAGAATTAGAAATCAAGATAAGAGAGACGTGTCAAGTGGGCCCAATTCAAAGAATCCAAGGAAAAGGATTTTTATTAGGATTAATTTGTGATCGACCAGCACATGAGATTCAGAGCAAATTGCTCAAAAAAGATATATTGACAGGAACCAGTGCTGAAAAAAATATACTCAGGTTATTACCACCTTTGGTTTTGCAAACGAATCATGTGAATAGATTAAGCGAAGCTTTGGCCTCGATTAAATAATTAAAAATAAAAAGGTATTTTAAATGCATATATTCAATGATCTAACTGATTTTAGTAATGATGAAATAGGGAGTTTATTGGAGCTCGCTAATCAATTAGATAATTATCCAGAGCCAGATATTTTAAAAGGTAAGGTTCTGGCGTTATTATTTTTTAATTCTTCTTTAAGAACTCTCACATCATTTCAAGCAGCCATGTCTAGATTGGGTGGGGGGACATTTGTTGTATCACCCGATATGTCAATACATGGATTAGAAACACAGACAGGTATAGTAATGGATGGGAATGCTGCTGAACACATCAATGAGGCCATACCTGTTATTGAGTCTTATGCTGATGTAATAGGAATTAGGGCATTTGCCCAAAGAAGAAATCTTAAAGAAGATTTAGAAGATTTTAGTTTTAAAAATTTAATAAATCTCACCAGTAAGCCATTTATCAATATGGAATCTGCTATAAATCATCCATGCCAGAATCTTGCAGATTGGAAAACTTTAGATGATTTTGATATTCCAAAAAAAGATGGAAAATTTGTACTAAGTTGGGCTTATCATCCTAACCCTCTGCCATTGGCTGTTCCAGCATCAACACTTAATATGGCTGCAATGCGAGGTATGAACGTAACTGTATTAAGACCAGATAATTTTGAGTTACCAGATTCGGTTATGGAAAAAGCTAAACAAATTGCAACTGTATCAGGAGGCTCAATAACGGAAACAGATAATCATAATGAAGCCTTACAGGACGCTCATGTTATTTATGCAAAATCATGGACATCATCAAAATATTACAAAGAAAGAGATTTGGAGTATGAGGCACGTAAAGATTTAATTGAGTGGCGGGTAAAAGATTCTTGGTTTAATAATGTACTGCCTTCATGTCGATTCATGCATTGTTTGCCGGTTAGAAGAGGTGTTGTGGTAGATGACTCAGTTTTAGATAGCTCAAGAAGTATTGTTATTCATGAGGCACGTAATCGTATGCTGGCTCAAATGGCAGTGTTGTACAAAATGTTGAAATAATAAGGAATTAAGATGCAAAAAAATAAATCATCAATAATTGCTGCACTTAAATATGCTATTCCATATATCAGATTATTTAAAAATAAAATTTTTGTTATCAAAGCAAGTGGCTCCTTATTTTTAGATGAAAAATTAATCGAGAAGTTGATAGAGCAATTAAGTATTCTGCAACAATTAGGAATTAAGATTATATTGATACACGGTGGCGGACCTCAATCTTCAGAAATGGCTGCATCTCTGGGTATTAAGTCAAAATTTATTGAGGGAAGGAGGGTGACTGATTCAAAAATGATTGATGTAACTACTATGGTTCTTAATGGAAAGATTAATACTAAAATATTGGCGATTGCTAGAAAATATAATATGAAAGCTATTGGTATGAGTGGTATTGATTCAGGATTAATTAGAGCACATCGTCGTGAAGTTACTCATGATAAGAATAACAAATCGATTGATTATGGTTTTGTTGGGGATATTGACTCAATTAATCCTGAACTAATTTTTAAACAATTGGACGATGGATTTATTCCAATAATTAGTCCTCTTGCTTGTGATGATAGTGGCATTATTTTAAATATAAATGCTGATACAGTTGCAGCGTCGATTGCTGCAGAAATAAGTGCTGAAAAGTTAATTTTAATATCTTCAGCACCGGGCATACTTGAAGATAGTAGTGATAACTCTAGCTTAATTTCATACTTAGATATTGAAAAGTTAGAAAGGCTAATTCTCGAAAAGCAAATAACTGATGGTATGCTGCCTAAATCTTCAGCAATTAAGTTCGCAATTGAAAAAGGTGTAGAGCGAGTACATGTTATCTCTTATAGAACAACTGACTCATTACTCATAGAGATGTTTACTAATGATGGAACGGGTACATTGGTTGTAAGTGATATAGAAATGTTATCATCTTTAGAGCAACTGGGAGGTCAGCTTTGAGTCGATTATGGGAAAAAGGATTACCATTAGACGAACGAGTACTAAAGTATACGGCGGGTGAGGACCATAAGCTCGATGAGAGACTCGTAATATATGATGTTCGAGCGAGTATTGCCCATGCTGAAATGTTATCGAGCGTCAATTTATTAACTAATGAGGATTGTTCAAAGATAACTAATGGCCTTGAGCAGTTATTACATGATTTTGAAAATGGTAAGTGGACAATTACTCTTCAAGATGAAGACGTCCATACAGCTCTGGAAGTTAATTTAACAAGATTAATCGGAGAGGTTGGTGGTAAAATTCATTTGGGTCGATCGAGAAATGACCAAGTGCTAGTGGCATTAAGGTTGTACATGCTTGATGCCATAGATATCGTTTCCCACGGTATCGAGGGTCTCTGTGAGGCGCTCAATTTACTGAAATTGCGTCAAGGTGAGATAACACTTCCAGGAACAACGCATATGCAACATGCTATGCCTTCATCTGTTGCACTATGGAGCGAAGCTTTCATTGAAGGCTTCGAGGATATTAAGGAAGGAATTGGAAATGCCAAAATAAGATCAAATAAGAATCCTCTGGGTAGTGCAGCCGGATATGGTACTCCTGGGCTTCCAATAGATAGAGCCATAACCACAGAAAAACTTGGATTTGAAG
>CABXJW010000008.1 GCA_902512585.1 uncultured Woeseiaceae bacterium
ATGAATGAAACGCAAAATTTTACTCTGGCTTAATTTGGACAAAAAAGCATCACGACGCGCACGAAAAATTTCATGGAATCTTTTTGGGCTGATTTGATCTTTAAGGGCTGTTATGGCGGCATATTGAACGAACTGATTAACGCCAAAATATTGAGCTTGTGACAAGCTAGTCAATGCCTCAATAATAATCTCAGGGGCGATTATCCAACCAATGCGCCAACCTGACATAGCGTGGGATTTTGAGAGGCTGTTAACGACGATCACATTGCTTCTTGTTTCAACTTGAGTATAAGCTGAAACATGCTCTTGCCCATATGTGAGAGACCAATAGACCTCGTCAGAAATAAGCCATATATTTCTTGCACAACATAAAGAGGCAAGTTTATTAAGTGTTTCTTGCTTAAATATTACACCAGAGGGATTACAGGGAGAATTGATTAGAATAGCTCGCGTTCGATCAGTTATGACTGCTTTTATTTTATCAATATTAAGTTGATATTGATCCGCATCATCTAGCACCACCGTCACTACTCTTGCTCCAGTAGCTCTAATTACTGACGGGTAAGTGGCATATGTAGGCTCTAATATTATTACTTCGTCACCACGGCCACTAGTGGATAAGAGCGCAGAGAATAAAGCAGCTTGTGCACCCGGTAATACAGCAATATTTCCTTCTGAAATGCCTGACCCATAAAGTGAGTTAGCATGCACCGCTATTTGTTGCCGCAAGGCCTCCTCTCCCGCTAATGGACTGTAATGAGTCTTCCCATCTCGGAGAGCCTCCTCAAGAGCCTCAATTATTGGTTTTGGTGTATCAAAATCAGGATCACCAATTCCTAAATGAATAATATCTTTACCTTCAGCCATTAAGTCAAAAGCTCTATCACCAACTGCCCATGCTTTTGAACTAGGTCCGGAAATTTCATTTATAAGTTTACTTGTTTTCATTTATTTAAAATTTTACTCTATTACTGCAAATAAAAACGCATTATATCTCAAGCAGAAATAAGGACATACATTGATTAGAAAAATATTAAGAAGAGTTCTGGGGCGCGTCCTATTTGGTAATTTACTTAGAGTGATCAATTACATTACGTTACCTAAACCCATTAAAAGGAAAGCTAGTGTGCAAGCAACTATTGATAAAGTAACCAAAGATCTCTCACTTTATCAATTTGTTACCTGTCCATTTTGTATAAAAGTCACAAGGTTTATGCATTCGAATGCAATTAATATTGAACTCAAAGATACTCAGAAAGATGATCATCATAAATCTGATCTAATTACTTTTGGGGGTAAGCAGCAAGTTCCTTGCTTAAGGGTTCCCCAAAAAGAGCAGCAAGATATTTGGTTATATGAATCCGATGAAATCATAAAATATCTAAAAAAAATGTTTTAAATCATTAATTTATATATATTAACTAATAAACTAAATTAATATGTTTTTATTTCAATAAAATGCTCAGCCTCATTAAAAATAAGTGTCTTTCGTTCAGGCTTAATACGATCTAAAGTTCTGCTTGTCATAGCCAACCTAGGTTGTTTTAGAAAAAAATCTCGGTTGTCATTAATAAATTTCCAATACAATCCGTCCAGCACATTACACCATGGAGCTTTCTTATAATTACTCATTTTTAGAATATAGTTCGATCCGCATAAATATGGTTTAGTAGCAAATATCCCACCATCAGCAAATGTTCCCATACCAAATACATTGGGCACCATAACCCAATCAGACGAATCGACAAACATTTCCATAAACCAATTATATATTTCATGTGGATCAATTCTTGCCAAAGTCATAACATTAGCCACAATCATCAATCTCGGGATGTGATGACTATAACCATAATCAAGACAACTATGGATAATATCGTCGAGTGGTTCAATACCTGTTGTACCCTCATACCAGTGCTTAGTGAGTTTCCCATTGTGCTTCCAAAAATTACTGGTTCGTTGCTCCTCACCTTTGCAATGATATACCCCTCTTATAAACTCCCGCCAACCAATAATTTGACGTATAAACCCCTCTAATGAATTCAACGGAATCGGATGTCTTTCATGGTAATCAATAGCTTTTTTAATAACTTCCCTTGGTGTAATCAGCCCAAGATTCATGATTGGGCTCAATGCGCTATGGAATAAAAAATTATTCTCTTTCCACAGAGCATCCTCATAAGAGCCAAAATTAGAAAATTTATACTTAAAAAATTTATCCAGCCAAACTAGAGCAGCTTCACGATTTAATGGCATCCATAAATTATCCATAGAGCCTGGGTGGTCATTAAAATGTATATTAATATTTTCCTTTAAAGCGTTGAGCTCAGGATGGTTATTACCTAGAGGCATCTCTGGTATATCTAGATCGCGTGGTAACTTCTTCCTATTCTCTTCATCAAACGACCATTTCCCTCCAACTGGTTTGCCAGCATCATCTAATAATATTTCCATATCACGCCGCATAAGCTGATAAAAACTTGCCATTCTGAGATTTTTTTTCTGTTGTGAAAAAAGAGAAAATTTCTCCCTAGTACACAGGAACATTGGGCTTTGATGCTCTTTACATGAAATCTTAAGTTGCTTTTTTAGGATATTAAATCTCTTTTCGAAGGCATGATCCTCAATTTCAAAATAATTAACTTCAGAAATCTCATGCATTGTAACTGTGGCCATTAATTTTTCTTCATATGACTGGGTAAATTCATTGTCATCAATTGAAGAGTAATGAACCACCATTCCGTGATTTTCTAAATCTTTTCGGTACGCTCTCATGGCACCTAAGAACATCAGGATTTTTAATTTATGATGTTTGGTTTCTGAGCATAAATCATAATCTTCCGCCATAAATACTGCAGATGGATTAATTTTCTTTATCTCAGAGATTGGGAAGAGTTGATTACCCAATATCACCAACAAACTTTTATTCAAAATAATTTCTCAAAAATAGATAACTATGCTTAAAATAATTTTACTATAAAAAATATTACCCAAGAAAGATGTGCTACAAATACTACAAGAGTAAGTCTAAATCTCATATTTCTGTATTGTTGATTATAGTTATATGTTCTTAGTTCAAAAGCAAACAATACCCAGTAGAAAAGCATCAGTGATATCAATAAAAGCAATGAAACATTTTCTTCAATTGCATAAATATTAATAACAGATAATGTTACCGGATAAAACAATGCCATTAATAACAACGAGAACATAAAAAGTAACAAAAAAAGGACTATTGGACCCAGTGGAGATTGATTCTCATAAATACTGAAAGACCATAATGCGCCAGTCAAGAAGCAACCTATTAGTAAACTATAAGTACAAAAAAATAGGTACAAAGGATCAAAAGGAACCCCTGTGCCAATAAGCCATATAGTTATACTTGGGAGCAAAAAAGGAATTAGGCCAAAGTAACCAAACCACAGTGCTGACTTATTTAATTTTATCTCATTGGGCATATGATAATTACTTCCAGATCTCGATAGTTGTCGACGAACCTGCAGAAATATTATAGGTTTTAGCCATATCTCCTTGATTCAATGCAATCCCGATATTTAATATATCATTGACATAGATTACTGGCTCACCTAATTCCACTTGACCAAACGAACTTGCGAATTTAACTTTTTGCGAAAATAGCTCTTCGTCAGCTATGAGGATTTTAATCCACACAAAATCACCCGTCATCACTTCTAATTGATCAAAAAGTTCAACGCTAATATTAGTCCACACATTTCCATAATGAGTATCAAGTATTGGAATATTTCCAGTTATTTTATTTTTTTGCAATTGTGGTTTAGCATATTCGAGTCTCAATATAACTGGATCAAGCAAATCCCCAACTTGGGAGAAGTTAATAACCTCAGAGGCTAATCTTGCTCCAGTGTAAGCATAAACATCACGTCCATGAAAAGTATGAGATCTCTCAGATCCTTTTAGTCTATTGACCTTCTCATTAATCTCACGAACTGCCTGTATACCAAGTTTATCGGCTACTAGAGTTAAAGATCCATTGTCAGGACTTACAAAAAAGTGTCCTGATTTTGTCTCCAAGACCACAGATTTTCTTTGCGTGCCCACACCTGGATCAACAACATTCACAAATACGGTTCCTTTCGGCCAGTAATCAGCAGCTTGATTCAAGCGATAGGCAGCTTCCCAAATATTAAATCTTGGGATTTCATGGGTAATATCAAACATTTTTAAATCAGAGGAAACATTAAAGGCCACGCCCTTCATTTGAGAAACGGCAGGCTCCTCTAAACCAAAATCTGTTTGAAATACTAACGCATTTTGTGTCCAAGCTACGGGTGATAACAGCAGCATAATCAGACTAATCTTTATTGATGCATACCTAATACTTAACATTTAGAAATACTCCTAAGGTTGGGCAATTTTAATGTAAATTAAATCCTATTGATGTCTTTTCTATCGATCGTTATTGGCTAAATCCACCTCGGCCGCAATGAAACCAAAAGCACTCCAACTTCTACCAGCTATTATACTTTGTAATAGTTTATCGGATCTAGATTTGTCGCCATTATAATAGAAGTAATTAGCTAATCCATAGGCCACTGCGGCACTGCTTGGACTATCTCCGTCTGCAGTCATCATTTCATCAACCTTAATCTCAGACTTATACAAAAGACATAATTGATGATAGCTCATATTCTCAATGATATTCATCTCAGCATTAATATCTTTAAGCGCAAGGTCAGCCTCATTTTCTTTTCCCATGAGACGTAATATCATATATATCCAATGTCCTGTAGAAACCAAATTATCATCATTACCGCCTAAGTTATAACCATTGCGAAAAGCATTTAATGCATTTGGCCAATCTTGTTTTAGATAATATGCAAGTCCCAAGTGATACCAAACATTTCCTTGTGTGGTGGTTAAAGGGATATTTTGACTATTAGGTAAACCATCAGGCTCAATCTCAATAGGGAGACTTTCCATAAGCATCGCTGCCTTAGTAAAATCCTCAATCGCATGATCAAATTGTCTTATAGATATATAACGGTGGCCACGATGGCGATAAAACCTAGGATCATTTGGATATTTCTCTATTCCATCTGAAAATATTTTAATAGCTTCATGATAATTGCCCGTATATGCCATTCTTCTTCCTAGCCATATATTCAAATCTGGATCATGGGGGCTCTTTTGAAATGCCACTCTTGCACTCGCTAAATTAGCTAAGCTTAAATCACTGGGTTTAATTGGGATAAGAATTTCTCCAGTTACTGATAGGATGTCTCCAACCCCCTCTTGATCACTATTTATTTCTACAGCCATTAATATACTGCAATGACTTAGCAAAAAAAGAGTTAATAAGTGTCGTATAATTATTTGCATACATTATCCTTTTTTATAAAAATTTTTACTCTAAGACGATTTTAATAGTATTGTAATAGGTATCTTGTAAAATATGATTATGTCATATACACAAACAATCAGCTCATTACTTGAAAATCTCTTCGAAAAAAGTATCAAGGCCCCAACACAACTTTTATTTAAAAAAAGTAAGCCAAAAGACGGAGTATACCAAGTACTACAAAGATTAATTAACACTAAAAGTAATACCTCAAGAGTAAAGTATGCAAAAGATTTTTTTGCTGAGGTAGATTTACTAAGTGATGCTGAGTTTAAAAATTTTATGCTCCATTTACGTGACCAGAGAGATATTGATACTGAATTACTCAAACTTTGCACAGAAAACTACATCAATGATGATTCTGAGATTAACTATATTAAATTACAAGAAGTCCTAACTACCGAAAGAAAGGACCTCTTCAGAAAGCTCAATTGTTTTGATGAATCGACTATCCACCTTGTTAATCTCAGAAAGAGGATACTTGCCAATTCAACTACCAATCAAAATTTTCAAAAAGTGGAGCATGATCTTAAAACTCTATTTATTGATTGGTTCAATAGAGGATTCTTAATACTAAAACCTATTGACTGGAATACTCCTGCCTCAATATTGGAAAAAATCATCAAATATGAATCAGTACACCAAATAAATAACTGGCGAGAATTAAGGGACAGAATAGATTCACATGATCGCAAATGTTTTGCTTTTTTTCATCCAGCTATGGCAACAGAACCACTAATTTTTGTTGAAATTGCATTCCTTGATAAAATGCCTAACAAGATTAACACCATACTAGATACTCAGCGAAACATGCTCAGTGAATCAGAGGCGAATACAGCTGTATTTTATTCCATTTCCAACTGCCAGAGGGGTTTGGATGGGATCTCATTTGGAAACTTTTTACTAAAAGAGGTGGTTACTTTCATTGAGAAGGAAATCCCCAATATCAAAAATTTTATTACGCTTTCACCAGTACCAAGATTTATGACCTGGCTTAAAACTCATGATACTGATCTACACACCGCAATAATGGCATCGCCGCAAACAGAAAATATCAGCAAGTATGAAAAACAACTTAATATCCACATAAGAGATTATTTGTTGATCTCTAAAAGGGAGGACCAGAAACCCAATGACCCAGTATCGAGGTTTCATCTAGGGAATGGAGCATCATTACACCGTATAAACTTTATGGCAGATACTTCAAAAAATAATTTGCTAAAAAGCGCCTCTTTCATGGTTAATTATAAATATGACAACAAGAATATTGAAAAAAACCATGAACAATACACTAAGCATAATCGGGTCATTGTAAGAAAAAATATTTAAATTAGGGAATAATAATTTAATTCAAACCTCTTTTTTCACGCTGGATTAATACCTATTTTTATAGGACGAGGAAAACTCCTAAATCCACCATTAAATACACATTTGCCAAGAAACCGGTAATATAAAAAACACTTCTAATACTCGGATTTCTATCAGTAGCAACAATGTAGTATAAGAACATATGGATAATTCTAGAAATGGCATATACCCATACAATAATCGTTAATACACTAGCCGTATAATCTACCATTATTGCAATAATGCTCATCCCAAAAATTGGTACTATATTTTCTAATGAGTTCCAAAAAGTTCTATAAGCTCTAAATAAGAAAGAGTCTTGACCGAGGGAGGCATCCATCACACCAACCTTGTAGCTTTTTTGCTTTCTGTGCGCTCGAATTAAAATGATTGCCTGAATAATAATTGTACTTAATATGAGCCATAATCCAGTATATACTTGCTGATACTCATCCATATTTTTTAATCCTTAGTGTATTAATGACAGAATACTTATGTTACCTCACTTCATTAATTAAAGTGAGGTAATAGATTTAAAAGAATTAATTTAACTATAGAAAAATAATTTTATTCTTCATGACAAGAGCAATCTAGGTTAATGCAAACTTGGTAGTTTTTATAGTGTGAGTAAGTAACAAAAATAGTACCCAACAAAGTCAATCCTTTTTCACCATATTCACCCAGCATTCTCTCGCCCAATAGCACTGCCAGAATAAGTATTAATAATCCCAATATACCAATGAGTAGAAAGGAAATGGTTTTATGATTTTTATAACCCATAGTCAAAGCAAAAATACTGATAGGAACTGCTAATAATAGAATCATCTTATGCATAAACTCATTATCATAAGAAAAAGAAAGAAAAGCAGAAGTTAAGATAATAAATGAAGGGGCGAATAAGCAATGGATTAAGCATATCATGGATAATGACATAGCAAATTTATCCGTTGTTAGTTGTGTTCTAATCATAATTATAACTCTCTACACGAAACAACTCCGTAATAATGACCAAAAGCTGATCTAGATTGGATATTATTTCTAACTTTTAAATTCATTCCCCGCTATCAGAAACTAACTTCATTTTCGATGAACCAATTAATAACAAACCAAAAATCAGCATAAATAAAAACGGACCAATAATTGAAATTTTTGGCTTTGCGGTCGCCATCCAAATATCCCCAAACATCGGAATCTGATCGAATGTTTTAGTTAAGTTTTTCGTTTCAATCATATTGATTGCTCCAAGTTAGTGAGAATTTGACGGAGAGGCAAGGATTCAAATCCGGGGAAGATTTGAATCCTTGCACTAGTTGAGAAACAGTTAGTCCGCCAGTTGAGTTCTTAAACTATCAATAATTTAGAACTTCACACTAAAACTTACACCAATATTTTTTCCTGCTAAGGGAACCTCGTTTTTAACAAATGAAGAGTGATTTCGTGCCACCTCATTGAGTAAATTATGACCGAATACTGATGCAAATATCTCTGTTCCTGATTCAGAAACAAACTTCTGACTGAATCTAGCATCCAACATTTTAAAGCCTTTGGTCACCGTTTCATTCAAACCAATATCGTTTTGCTCTTGAACATCCTTCAGTACCAAACTAAATCGAGCACCCTGTTCCTTCGAGTACAATAATGAATAAATATTCCTTTCAGGAGTCATCCTGGGAATATTGCCCCCATCATTAAATTCACCTGATATAGAATCTTTGGCTATTGATAATTCTAAATTGCCATCATATATATTAAATGTTCTACCTAGTTCTAATTCATAACCAGTTAATTGGGCATCTTTTTGTCTATAATTAGCAACAGTAAGATTCTCTTCTTTCTTCGCTGAATCCATAATATAAATATAGTCATCTACATTGTTGTTAAACATTGTGAATGTCCCAAAAAAACCACTTTGATTGTAATTTAGAGTTAGGTCGATATTTCTTGACCTTTCTTTATCAATGCTTGTGTTACCTATTTCAAACCTGCCTGTTGCTAGGTGTGGCCCATTCATATAAAGCTCAACCGCTGATGGAGCTCGCTCTACGCTTGCCATATCCAAACTAACATTGAAATATTCATTAATGTTTCGATTAAGACTTATGGCCAAACTGTCATTTTCGAAATCCTTGTCAAAATAATCTATTTCTTCCTCATGCTCCTCGTGCTCATGACCTTCTTCCTCTTCTTCATGATGCGCAACGGAACCTTTTCTATTGATACGGTCATGTCTGATGGCCAGATCAAAGTTAAATAAGTCTAAATCTGTGCTGACATAATAGCCAAATGAGAATTCTTTATTATCAGAGGGCTTCATGAATGCTTCATGACCAATGATTGAAATATCTTCTTGTATCATATTAATCACTGTTCGTTGCGAGAGTTTGTCAGTTGAAAAATCAACCACGACACCAAATTCCTGCGCCTCATTATTGAAGGTTGTCGGCCCCTCTTCATGCCCATGATCATCTTCCTCTTCTTCATGACCAGCTTCCTCAGCATGCTGCTCAATTAGGGAATACTCAGTCCCTGCATAAAAGTAATCAATTTTTTTCAAAGCGCTATCTGAAAAAATATAAGAGCCTTCTAAGTTAAATACTTCAGAATCGGAGGTGACAAATATTCTTTCTTCCTCATGCTCACCCTCTTCCTCCTCTTCATGCTCTTCACCATGAAATGGAACTCCATAAAGACTCTCTATTCCACGATAAGAGAGGCCCACATAACCCCAATCACCGGTCTTGGAGACACCAATACGTTGCGACTCACTTTCATAATCAGAATTTGTTAGATATTTTGGATTCTCTTCATGCTCTTCATGCTCATCTTCGTGCTCTTCTTCATGCTCTTCTTCATGTATTATCGCACCGAAAGGTATTTCAAATTTCTCAAAACTTGAATCTTTATAAGCCAAACTAAAATTCAAACCACCTAGATTATTTTGATAAGACATTTCTCCAGATTTACCGCCATTGACTGTTTGAGCTTCACCTCCTATGCGTAACTCTGATTCCAAAAAGTCAGTTCTAGCAATAGTATTATCAACCACGTTAATAATTCCGCCTGTAGTACCATTGGAATAGAATATTGATGAAGGACCTCTGATGACTTCAATTTGTTGAATATTATTGAGGTCAATATCATTTATATGATCAGCGCCAATACCAGCGACATCACGATTTACCCTACCATTACTCATTATTTTTACACGATTCCCAGACATTCCACGAATAACTGGTTGGCCTACTCCTGAACCATAATCGGCGGAGGATACACCCAGAAGATTGTCTATTGTTTCTCCAAGGCTCTGGGTTGCCATATTTGAGACAGCATCACCATCCAAAAGATGGATTGGGTTATGAATACTATTTAAGTTTTTTTCTATGTAAGAGGAAGTTACAATTATTTCCTCTATTACATCCTGTGCAAGGACATTATTTATATTTATTACACTCAATAATATGAGTGCACATCTGATTTTTTTCATTTCGATCTCCGGTATAGATAAAGTTAATTAATACAATAAAATTAAACTTTACTAATAGGAGGCGCTCTGGAGTGAAAGTTACTGAAGTATGCAGATATGTAGATCTCAATCTTTTCAATGGCGAGAGAGCCCTGGAATGAGAAATTTGCAATAAAATTATTAACGTTAAATGAATCTGAAATATCATTGCCACAATGATTACATTCAAAATGAACTGTCTCTGTATTTATTTCATCACAAGAAAAAGCATGTAATGTTGACGAACAAGCAAAGAGCAAGCCAATTATCAGAATAATAGTTTTATTATTTAAATACTTCATAAGTGTTATAATATAACGTAATGATCATATTAAGCAAAATATTTTAAAAAATTGCTTGGTAAAATCAGCTTATTCAAGCTTTCTTAGCGAAATCATCATAATGGAAATATTTAATTCCTTGAGATTTTCTTGATGTAACCATGGTCTTAGCAACTAAATCTGCCCTGACACACTTATATTTACTGAATGCTCCCATCAGAAGAAAGTTTATTAGGATGAAGCACTTTTGACCTATATCTTCCATAAACCTGGGCTCACTTCGAGCCCCTAAAAGTAAACCAGGACGAAATATATTGGTACTCATAAAATCTAATGCTTCAATTTTCTTTTCTATTTTACCTTTGGTACTTAAATAGAAGTTATTTGAAGATACATCTGCGCCCACCGAAGAGATAAGGCTCACTTTCAGTGCTCCAGCCTTTTTTGCTTTTTCAGCTAAAGCAATGGTGTAATCATGATCTATTTTCTTGAAGTTATTCTTATTACCCGCCTTTTTTATAGTTGTCCCCAGACAAAGAAATAAATGATCACACGTTGGAAAATTGCCATTACAAATAAAATCATCAAAATCAACTATCAAATTATCAATATTACTGCTTAGATTTGACATAGATCTTCGTGTAATAGCGATGACTTTATTCTCTTTTTTACTCAAATGATGGCACACTAAATTACCGACAAGACCTGTTGCACCTATTACGACCGAAATTTCTGACATCACACTAAACTCATTAATTATCTAATTATTTTTCATTACATCATGAATAAAATTTTTACGTTCCAAGATTTAACCATAATTCATCATAAGAATAAGTTTAACTCAACAAAGTAAATACTGCTCTATTCATCCTAACTAGGTTTGTTGTATTATTAGCTTATTATGATTACACCAAAAAATACTTGTGAGAAAGACATAATTGAATTTCTTACATCATGGAAAGATGGAATACTTGATATTGGAAAAGCATTCCGTAACCATGAGAATTACGAAGAAAAAGCAGAAGCATTCATACACAAACATTATGCCTTTGAAGATGAACAAGTTTTATTTAAGCCCACCTATACTAAAGATGTAATATTTAGGAATGACTTTGATCAAGCGCTGTCTTATTTTATATCCGGCAATATTGCTGAAGACTCCGGATTTGCTATAAAACCATGGTTGGATATTTCTACAACTGACATTAATTTTATAATCGAAGATCAACTCTGCGCTGTAATGGGTGTACTTGAACTCAAAGCAGAAGCCTCTACAAGCATTGCTGTAATTGCTTTCACATTTGTATTGATAAAAACTAAAACAAAGCTAAAAATCAAAATTCACCATTCTTCTGAAATAAGCTCTAAATTACTAATTTAAAAGTCTATTTGTAGCTGTATCTTCTATCAGAGAAAGAGCGGACTCGCTTTCGCCAAGCTCTATAAGAACCTGTTTTTAGATTTTCTCGCATCAGTTTTTTTACTTCATTCTCACCTAGACCATACTGTGTTTTTATATTTTGGAAAGTAACATGATCAGAGAGTGCCATCTGAATAACTTCACTTACTTGATCTTTAGAAAGTTCTTTTTTCATATTTGTAAGATAAAAAAATTAGACAATTAAAACCATCGAACAACACCAATTATTCCAGCAGTTGCATAGAAGAATTGTAATAATAAAATACCATAATGCCTACAAAGAAAAGCCCATACACCAATTGCAACAGCAGAGATAAAAAGGAGGGTGAAACCTAGCACTTCATTTCCAGTGTTTGAGGCAACCAACATCGAATAAGCAATTGCAGTAATAACTCCGAACCATTCTAGTACTTTTTTAGAAATCATTATTTAGTGATAAGGTAATTTAAAAACCAGCATCGCCAGTTGGCCAGGCTGGACTATTGCCAACATCTTGGCCATCTCGATTAATCTTTGCAATGGCACTTTCCATAATTGTTAGGCCCTCTTTGAATGTTTTTTTATCCATATTTAAAGCAGGGTACATCCTGATATTCTCCTCACGATCACTAATCGCCCAAACCCCGGTATAGAGCATTTCACTCCTAACGGCACGTGCATACCACCAACTTTTATCATCTTTTTTATCTTCAGGTGGCTGGAAACTCACTCCTAACAACAAACCACTGAGTCGAATTTGCCTCACAATTTCATATTTTTCTTCCCAGTTCTTCATCACGTCTTTAGCTATTTTGGCTAATTGTGCCGCATGATCGATAATGTTATCACGTTTAAATATCTCGAGAGTTTTTATGCCAGCTGCACAACCTGCTGGTGTACCTGCAAACGTTGAGTTTGCTGAAAAATCTGGGTTATTACCAAGAATTTCATCACGTGCTGCAACTCCAGCACATGCTTCAATACCGCCAGATAAATTTTTACCTATTACTAAAATATCTGGCGTAACATCATAATGTTCAACAGCCCACATTTTTGCAGTGCGACCCAGCCCAGTAAGCACCTCATCAGCAATCATTAACCAGTCATTGCGATCGCATATATCACGAATTCCTTGTAAAAATTCTTTAGTTGGTATCCAGTTACCGCCCTCAGCTAAGCCAGGTTCAACCATGACTGCTGCAATGTTATCTTTAGCTGCAATATAGTCTGGAATATGGTACTCCAAATAATGTAAACAATAATCTGTATATTGTTTTTCTGTCATGCCAGCTGGAATAAAATCACTGTGTGGGTATGGTGCGATAATGGCACCACCATTCCAGCCTTCCATATATTTTCTGCTATTTAGCCCACCAAAAACTTTGGTTCCGATGCTGTTCCCATGGAATGAAGAGGAAAAAGTGATCACATGGCGTCTTTTTTTATAGCACATCGCCATATAAAAAGCTGATTCAGCCGCTTCAGTGCCTGAAACCTCATAAGTAAAGCGAGATAAGGCTTGATTTGGCGTAATTTGAGTAATATTTTCAGCTAATTCATAGCGCAATGGATGGTCATAATGAAATCCATATCTCTGTTGCGCTTTATGCACCGCTTCAATTACCTCAGGATGAGCATTACCAAGTGGGTTTGTTGCCCACCCATTTTGAAAATCGATGTATTTATTACCATCAACATCCCATATGTAGTCTCCAAGCGCCTTACCAACCATAACTTGTCCGGCCGGTCTAAAACCACGTTTCGCAGCTTGTTGCAGCTTATCATCGAAAATTAAACCATTCTGGAATAATGAAACACCACGCTTTAAGATTGCTTTGGCTTTGGGCCCTGGAATGGATTTAGTCATATTAAATACTTATTACTCAATTATGTCTTCTATCATTCAGTATAACAGTAAGTATTAATAGCTAAAATATTACGCACACAATGTGCACCGCAAAACTAATATTAATTAACCGGATTAAAAATTGGTCGTGTTACTGAGTAAGCCCAATAGAAAAACAGAAACTGCAATGCTAAACGGAAATATAATAAAGATAATGGGATCTCAGGAAATGCTTCAGGGGTAAGCGCCATGTATATATTTGCCGGATAAACGCAAATTAAAAGTGCCACTAAGCCCCAGCCAGCAATTTTTCGTAATCTAGGAACTAACAAGCAAACACCTCCTAAAATTTCAAAAAAACCACTGATATATACTGCCTCTGCATGCAATGGAAAAGAAGGAGGCATGATGGCTAAATAAAACTCTGGATTTATAAAGTGATCAACACCTACGTTTAAAAAAAAACCAGCCAAACCCAGCAAAACTAACTTTCTCCATATACCCAAGGGTAACTTCAGCCATGAAGAAATAAACGATAGTAATTGCATAATTTTGAATTATCGCTCGCTATTATTTATGAGGAGCAACTAAGTATTTCTCACCAGTTGCCTGTTTGGCATAGCTCTTGATTATTTCTGGCTGCAACATCTCTTCAAATGAGATAGTTTGCGTATACTGGCTGGCAAAAGTTGTTTTTATTTCTTTGGCCACACGGTCACGCATCAGCTGGAATTTTTCCATACCAATTCTTTCTATCATTGGCATTAGAAGCCACCCACCAAGGCCCCATTGCATCCCAAAAGATCGATTCAGAATAGTTGGTGATTGATCTAACCCTCCATAAATATATACCTGTTTGTATGTATCAGATCCATACCGACTATATTCTTTTGATTTTTTATTAGCAGCCACTTCCATTGCCGCTAAGATCTGGCCCGCTAATTTACCATCATTGCCGCCTCCAGTCGCATCAAAACCTAATGTGGCACCGGTAACTGTTAACGCCTCAATCAGGTTTCTCATAAAATTCTGATCACTGCTATTTAACACATAGTCTGCACCTAATTCTTTCAAAGTTTTAACTTGTTCATCAGTTCTTACTATATTTACGAGTGGTATTGCATCATCCATACACACCTTAATTAACATTTTTCCTAGATTTGATGCTGCAGCAGTATTCAATAAAGCATGGTGATTTTCCATCCTCATAGTTTCAACAAATGCGAGAACAGTTAGTGGGTTAACAAATGACGATGCTGCTTCAGTTGCAAGAGTATCATCATTCATAATCAAACAATTATGCGCAGGCACACAGCGGAACTGAGAGTACATTGCACCACCTGCTACACCTGCCAATTTTCCAATCAAAGTTGTCGAATTTGAGCCACTTGCCTCTATCACTCCAGCACCTTCATTACCGACTGGCATAGCTTGATTTAATCTTGATTTCATTGTTCCCATCAACGCCGGATGAACTCTCATACTAGTTAACGTATTATCTCCTGAACCTCGGGTATTGAGACTTTCAAGGTCAGCAGCAAAGCTTATTAAAAGGCCAAGATCCGAGGGATTAATTGGTGATGCTTCTACTTTTACTAACACCTCGTGTTCCAGAGGAACTGGTTTCTTTGTGGTCGCAATGGACAATTCAATAAAACCCTCAGGTGTTAGTGTCGATCTTATTTCTTTAGAGGTATTTTCAGACATAGTTAACCCTTAATATTATTTTTAAAAAGGGATGGTACTAATTTTGGAGTATTTTTCCTGTAATTATTATATTCATCTAAATGCCCCCATTTTTCTGTGCCTCGTGCCTCTAATATTCTTATTCCACTAATAAAATTCAAAAGTAAATAAGTAAAAATGGGAGAAAATAATGCCAGATAACTCATACCCTCAAATGAAGAAATACTCATGACTGTAATTCCAGTCCATAAGGTAATCTCACCAAAATAGTTAGGGTGTCGTGACCTCGCCCAAAGACCCTGTGTTATGAACAAATCCTTATTATCTATGTTGGATCGGAATGCGAGTTTCTGCCTGTCGGCGATTACCTCAAAAGCAAAGCCAAATATGAATAGAATTAAGCCTAAAATAAATAAATTATTTACTATCACTCCCGCGGGACTCGTAATTGCTACCAATGCTGCTGAAGAGCATATAAAAACCCACATACCTTGAAGCGTCCAAGTCATCAAAAACCGAGAATAAGAGGTTTTAATTAAATCAAATCTTTTATCTTTGCCATCTTTATGAATTCTCATAAAAAGAAAAGAACCAAGCCTGATTGCCCATATGATAATAGCCCCAGCAACAATTAAATTACTGTATTTCAGATCCACAATACTGTCTGTTACTATCAGGCAATACACAGAGATACTCAAGTAAGTGATACTACCAGTTAAATCATAGAATTTTTCAGTCTTAAAATAAAAAGCTGGCAAGAAGGCGATCCATTGAATAATAAACGCAATAAACAAAACCTGTTGCATTAGATTTATAGCATAAATTTCAATGCTGTTAGATGAGATTAGGTCAGCATAAATTTTTGTAAAAACAAAAACTACAGCAACAATTACTATGTTTTTTAAATGATTCATAAAGACCAGCTCTTTTGTGATGATTTAATCACAATATTAACATAATTGAATAGCATGAATTTGTAATTAAATGAAATTACGATAAGTCTTTATTATAACTAGGCAACCGCAATCGCAGAAATTGTCCATAATAGAATTGAGATTATTGCAATGCCAAACGCAGGAACGAATTGAGTCTTAACATGATCCATTAAATCGCAACCTGTTGTGGTAGCGCTAAGTATTGTAGTGTCTGAAATAGGTGAACACTGATCACCAAAGACACCTCCATTGAGAACACTGACAAAGCAAATGGACATATACAGCTCCTGATATGCCACACCTTGAGATTGAGTAATCGCCCAAGCGAGCGGCATTGCTAATGGATAAGCAATTCCATAGGTGCCCCAGCTACTTCCAGTAGAAAACGATATGGCTGCAGTTAATATAAATAATGAACCAGGTAACATATAAAAAGGCATTTTATCTCCTAGAAGATCAATCAAGAAGACTCCTCCCCCTGTCTCAGCACTAATACCTCCTACCATAATAGCAAGCATCATAATTGTTACCGCAACAATGACTCCTTTCAGTCCAGTTCCAATCCCATCAACGACCTGTTGTATGGACATGCCTTTCAATAGTGCGATTAAGATAGATACAGTCAAGGCAGCACCAAAAGCCCAATTAACTTTTGGAGTTCCGAGCCAAAAAAAACTTCCAATAGCAATGAAAATCAAAATAACAAGAGGTACGATAAATTCAATTATATGTGATGAATATCCTTCCGGTGCATTACTAATATGCAGCTCAGGTGAACTAATGGGAATCGCTTCAGAGGCATCTAATTCACCTGTCTCTAATGCTCGCTTTCTTGCTCTTTGAAGACCTTTTCCTGAAAAATAATTAACATCAAGGCTTAACAAAAGCACACACAATATAGTTAGAATAGAATAAAAACTAAATATTAAGCTACTAAAATAAAAATTTACTCTATCTAGCTCACTGTTAAGAAAGGTTACTCCTGGAATAAAAATTAAAGCTTGAACAAATAATGGCCAAGCATTAAAGGCAAGAAGAGAAGCTACAGGGGCTCCAGTTGAGTCAACTATATAGCTAGTCTCCTCATGACTAACTCGATTACGATCAGCGATAGATTTAATTGATACTCCTGCGAGCACAGTACTGATGGAACCACCCTGAAAAAAAATAACACCTAATAACCAAGCAGCAAACTTGGCAGATTTTGGACCTCTTACGAAATTTTTAGTAGTAAAATTAGCAAATGCTTGTGCTGCACCAGTGCGCGACCAAATACCAAGTAGCCCACCTAACAACCAAAGGTACAAAAGAAGAATACTTGCTGAATTACTATCTGAAAGTACAGGAATAAATATATCATCAATGATGTTAAAATTACCTAGAAGGAATGCACCAACCACAACTCCACTAAAAAGAGAGGTAAGAGGTTCTCTAGTCATTAAACATAAGCAGACAGCAGTAAGTGCTGGCAAAAGAGACCAAAAACCATAATGTTTACTTGCCCTTAATATTGAATAAGATTTGTTTCCACCCTCTTCAGATAACTCTACCACCCATTCTGACTCTGGTAATTGCTTGCTACCTAAATCATTCAACGCATCCTGCCTAAGCAAAGATTGATCATAAGGAACCACCTCATCTAACATTGCAATTTTTTTTCCATCCAGCGAAAAAATTTGCCCAAAATCATCCACAACCACCTGCATGGTAGTTTTTTGTTCCTGATATATGGGAGGCACAAAAAGATGCACATATATCCCAAGGGAGAGACTTAAAACCAGAGACCAAAAGGAGAGGTTTATTTTTTGAAACATTTAAATTTATAGTTCATTGTTGACTTTAATTGGGAAATTTTTTCTTAATTATTTAAAATTTCTGAGATTTCACTAATGAGTTTATCACCTGCTACCGCATTGACATTTAAACAGGTAACTATGCGGATTCTTCTTTCGCCAAATGCCCCAACTAATATGCCTTTTTTTTGAAGTTTTTCTACAATATCACTTGCTGTGGGTGCGTCACGCTCTAAATCAAATATTATTATGTTAGTGTCAACCGGTAACATTTTGACCACTTTGGGTAGTTTTGCTATTCGCTCTCCGATTGAAGCAGCTAGATTATTATCTATAGTTTGTTGTTCAAGATGATGGTCAAGAGCATAAAGACAGGTTGCCGCTAGCACTCCCGATTGTCGCATAGCTCCTCCAAGTGCTTGTTTCTGTCGCCATGCTTCATGACAAAACTCAGCTGACCCAGCTAAAACCGCTCCACATGGAGCCCCCAATCCTTTTGAAAAATCAATCCAAACTGTATCAAAGTCACGTGCATATCGACTTGCTTCGATATTTGTTTTAGCAACTGCATTGAGAAGTCTCGCGCCATCCATATGTGTAACAAGCCCATGTTTTCTCGCTTCTTCAGTAACATTATCAATCTCTTCAAGTGGCCAGATCGCTCCACCACCGAGATTTGCTGTTTGCTCAACAAGTAACATTTTACTGACAGGCATATAGCGTGAATGAGGTCTTACAGCTCTTTTAACATCTTCGGCGCTAAAGATTCCATTAACCCCATTTAAGGTTCGTAATGTAACACCACTAAGTGCAGCTGGTGAACCACATTCATAATTCAAAAGATGTGATGTCTCGTCACAAATTATTTCATTGCCTGGTTGGCAATGAACCTTAACCGCAATCTCATTACACATAGTTCCTGAAATCATAAATACTGCTGCTTCTTTTCCTAGAAGCTCAGCAACTCTGGCTTCAAGTTTAGCAGTTGTGGGGTCTTCACCCTTTTGCTCATCACCTAAAGGAGCTGATATAATTGATTCCAGCATTGCTTTTGTCGGAATTGACTTTGTATCACTATAAAAATCGTACATATTTTTTCCTAAATTGCTCTTATTTTTAAGTTAAAAAAATTCTCAAGACAAATACCCTGACTCAGTTACTTTGCATCTCGCCTGCTTTTTTATTTTTATAATATCCTTGAAAAGCAATATAAGTTTGTATCAAATTAGCGATAACAAAGGCATATAAATCTACAATGATAAAGACTGCCGCACCAGAAAATCTTGCTACACCGGTGAGGATGTAACCATTTAATCTAGTCTCATGCTTAACAGAACTAACCAAATATAAACTCATAATGCTCAAAATTAAAATTACCCATTGGCCATACTGCAAAAAATTCTCAATCATTATTTTTACCTCTAGTTTATAATATAGTTATGTAGATTTAGCATGAATTTTAACTCTCCAAGCGAAAATATCATAACAAATCATAGACTTTTAAGTACTTTGCTATCTTTACAACTTGAGTTTAATACCGCCATTAATAACGAAACCATCTAAAGGTGCATAAATATCAGAAAAGACGGGGTTTATCCGCGAGCCTGTATAAATTGAACCAAATCGAGTTTGGCGGGTGTCGGAAAAATTCTCAAAGTTCAAAAATACTGAGAGATCCTCATTGAATATTTTCTCCATCATTAATCCCAAAATCCAAAAATCTCTTGCTTTACTTCCATCAGTCAGCCTTTGATGGCCATAATAATATGCCTCTAGTCCTACTCTGAAATCATTTTCACGCTCATAAACAAAGACATTATTAACTCGAGTTTTTGGCATCAGAGGTGACGTCAGGATATTAGTCGCAGTATGCTCCTCTACACGAGCGTGGGTATAGCCAAAAAAATATTTAAAATCTTTCCATCGCCATACCAAACCAAGCTCAACACCTTGAGTATCCATATAATCATCTGGTTGACTGAATGCAAAGCGATCCTTACTCAGTTTTAATAAGCGCAAAGGATTATTTACCTTGGTAGAGAAAAGCAGTAAGTTCAAATTCAATGCAGCATCATTTTGAAGGATAAATCTCTGGTTAAAGTCGATATTAAAACCAGCGGACTCTTCGGCTTCAAGCTGATTAATATCTATGGGCAATAATCCCTGATAATGAATTGATTCAGCTTGATGATCAAAAAGGGTTGGTTCCTTATAACCCAAACCTCCCCCGATCCTTATTGATGTAAGTTCATTTGGCGCATACAGTACAGAAAGCCGTGGCAACAAAAAACTACCATAGTCTGATGTTGAATCGATTCGTAATCCGCTTTCTATAGACCATAGGTCATCTAAAAAAAATGTCCCTTGAGCAAAAGTTCCATACGTTTGAGTATCTGAATTTAAAGCTAAAGATGCTTGAATTCTGTCCTGTTCAAAACTTTCTGTCCATAAATTAATACCGATAACCCAGTCTATTATGTCCGACGATCCAAGAAGATGAGCTTCAGAAAAACTTGAGAGCTGCTCTCCTCCAAAAGAATAGTTTGGAATACCAAGATCTTGTTGGTAATGATTGAAACTATTTCTTAGTACGAACTTCTTGCCCGATTGCGCCCGCAATATATATTCAAACTGTGTTGAGAATCGCTCTGTTTCAATTTTTTCATAATAGGCTGGATTTTGTCGATTACCGTCAATATAGTTCATATCTCCACCAATACGATCCTCCTTAATTGCATTAAATCCAATATTAAATTCGCTATTTTGCCTCTCAAAAAAAAAGCGAGGATTTAATGTCCATCGCTCAAATTCAGGAATGGCGCTAAATCCATTATTGGCAGGATCATACGCATCACTTCTGTTGAATGATGTGAAGACCGTTGCACCCTTGTTATTTAGTTTTGCAGAATAAAAGCTACTGACATCCAGCCCCCCTGAGGAGGTCGCATTAAAAAGTAGCGAAGTCTTGCCCGGTGTTTCTGGTTTCTTTGTTATGAGATTCACTAAACCTGCTATTGCACCTCCGCCATAAAGAGTAGAGTTAGCACCTTTGATAATTTCAACTTGCTGAATATCTAAAGGCGCTATCTGCAGCAATCCTAGACCGGAAGAAAATCCGCCATACAATGGCATTCCATCGCGCAAGAGTTGTGTATATTTACCACTTAGACCTTGAATTCGTATATTTGAATTAAAGCTCGTTGCTGAAGTTTGCTGTACATGAATGCCTGTCATTTCATTCAATAACATACGGATGTCGCCAGGTTTCATATTGGCTTTTTCATTGATTTCCTCACCAGCAAGTACTTCAATTCGGGTAGGTTGCTGCTCAAAACTGCGGCGATTTCGAGTGGAAATAACTGTTATTTCTTCTATCTCATGAAGTTCTTCTTCGTTCTGCGCACTGACATAAATGGGTATATTTATCAGCATGGAAGTACAGAGAACCATATATAAATATTTAATTATAAAATCTCCTTTAATCTCAAGGTTAGTTAAATATTAGTGTAATCAAATAGTATTAATTCTATATATACCATCTTGATACATGAGAGGATTTTTGAAATCTGAATTTCTAATTTTTTGAACCAATCCTATTACAATTGAATGAGTTTTATATTCAACAATTTTATCTACTTTGCATATTATATTGACTAGGGCATTTTTCAAAATTGGAGGCTTACTTTCAACCCATTCAATATTTTTAAACCTCTCATCTATCTTATTTGGATCAGAACAAATTTTCGCAATATCTTGTTGTTTTTCGTTTAATAAATTTATACAAAATTCTGAGTTAGGAATTAAACTTTCATGAATGCTGCTTTTCTTATTAATACACGTAATAATACTAGGTGGCTCCATTGAGATAGATGTGACTGAAGAAACTGTAATTGCATTTCTTGAGCCATTTGATTGTGTATTTGAAATCACAGATACTGAATAAATATACTTACGCATTCCGATTCTAAATTCGTTCTGAAGATCCATTATCTGATTTCCTTATCAATTATTAATTTATTCATAATGTTATCCTATGATTCTTTTTGCATGGATTTGCTTCTGCAGCATCATCTTAATCTGAAGATTTCAATATACATTCTAGTATCGAAAGGCACTCTAGCGCTTATCACATGCAGGGTTATGAAGTGCACAAAAGGATTTCCAGTAACCACAGTGAAAGTTGCTTTGCCCATACCAACAAGAGTTTGAGTCATGACTATATATGTGAAAGAAGTAAACCCAGAAGAAAAACTGCTGTAATCTACACCCTGATCAAATAAGCTAAATACCGAATAAAATAAGCCTCCAAGCAAAATTACAGTTAGCTTATTATCAATTAATACTGCTACACGTGGAATGAAAATCATATGCATCATCACCACTACAGGCAATCCAGCTCCCAAGGTATTAATTAAAATTCCAAGCGGAATACCTTGAGCATATTGACTTGAACTAATGCCACCAATGAAATCAGTAGATCCAGAAAATATTGGACCGAAAAAATCTATTGCCCAATAAGCAATGATTATCCATAAATCCCTAATCCATTTAAAAGAACCAAAAAGTTTTTTTAAGGAAAATCCTCTTCCTCTGAGCCAGATTAAGGGAAGAATGGTATAGATAATTGTATATGTAATTGCCCAAACCCAAACATCTGCTTGATAGTGACTTCCTGTGGAATAAACATCTGTTCCAGGGAAGTGAAGTCCCATATTAAAACCTAAACCCAAAATCAATTGAGTAACTAGCAAGTAAACTACAGTCAACCATGCTTCTCTTTTTGCAGTAGATTTTTTAACTGAATAAAGATTGATCCAATTAACTGCGTCTCTCTTTCGGGTTAGATATAACAGCAAGAATACTGCAAGAACTAATACAGGTATGTATGCAGTTAATAAACTTGTTAAACCATCCTCCGCTATAGGTGATATATCGAAACCTTTCTGAACTGAGAAAAAATAAGAAAAAGTTGCAACTATCCAAAATGAAAGCCCTGCTAAGAAGATTTTATTTTTAGGCATAGTCATCCTTCACTCCCACTCAATGGTGGCTGGAGGTTTGCCAGATATATCATAAGTAACTCTAGATATACCCTCAATTTCATTAATAATTCTTAGGGAAACTAATTCTAAAAAATCATATGGTAATCGTGCCCACCGAGCAGTCATAAAATCTATCGTCTCCACAGCCCTCAATGCAATAACATAGTCATAGCGGCGCCCATCACCCATAACTCCAACAGATTTGATCGGTAAAAATACTGCAAATGCCTGACTGGTTTTATCGTACAAGTCATGCTTAATTAATTCATCTATGAATATATTGTCAGCTAATTGAAGTAATTCTGCATATTCTGGTTTTACTTCACCTAGAATCCTCACACCCAAACCAGGACCCGGGAATGGATGACGGTATACCATTTTCTCAGGAAGTCCAAGCTCTACACCAATCTTGCGAACTTCATCTTTAAAAAGTTCACGGAGTGGCTCTATTAACTTCATGCGCATATTCTCAGGTAAGCCCCCCACATTATGATGGGATTTAATAACGTGAGCCTTACCTGTTGAAGCACCTGCCGATTCGATGACATCGGGATAAATTGTACCTTGGGCTAGCCATTCAATATCATTTAATTTTTCAGCTTCCTCATCAAAAACTTCGATAAATAAATGGCCAATTATTTTTCTTTTTTCTTCTGGATCAGTGATACCCTCAAGAGCCGCGAAGAAACGATCCATCGCATTTACTCGGATAACCTTAACGCCAAGATTATCAGCAAATGTCTGCATTACTTGATCGCCCTCGTGATAACGCAATAAACCGTGATCAACGAAGACACATACCAACTGATCACCAATAGCTTTATGTAAAATAGCCGCCACCACTGAAGAATCAACTCCACCAGATAATCCCAGTAGAACTTGACCACTACCGACCTCTTCTTTTACTTTATTTACCGCTTCCTTTGCAATATTTGCTGAAGTCCATTCATGAGGGCACTCACATATTTCATGTAGAAAACGATCGATAATTGTTTTGCCCTGTAAAGTATGAGTTACCTCAGGATGAAACTGCAATCCAAAGTACCGACGCTCGACATCTTCCATTGCTGCATAAGGTGAATTTTGACTACTTGCTATGGCTTTAAAGCCATCAGGTATAGATTCAATGCGATCGCCATGGCTCATCCATACTTTTAAGAGTGCAATTGATAAATCTGGAGCATCATTAAGACCGTTTAATAACAAAGAATCTGTCGTATTGATTTCAGCATAACCAAATTCACGCTCATCAGATGCTTCAACTGCTCCACCCAACTGAGCCGCCATGGTTTGCATGCCATAGCAAATCCCCAATACTGGAACTGATAACTGAAAGATAACCTCTGGAGCTTTGGGAGGATTCTCTAGGTTAACTGACTCAGGCCCCCCTGATAGGATAATACCAGCAGGTTTGAAATTAAGAATGGTTTGCTCATCTGCGTCCCAAGGATAAATCTCGCAATAAACACCACTTTCACGAACTCTTCTGGCTATTAATTGGGTGTATTGACTACCAAAATCAATAATCAATATTTGATTTACATGTATATTCATTAATCGCCTAAATAACTCTTAATATCTCTAAGACGTACTGCGATAGTTTGGAGCCTCTTTCGTAATAGATACATCATGAACATGACTTTCTCTCATGCCTGCCGCCGTAATCTTTACAAACTCAGGTTTGGTTCGCATTTCTCTTATATTATGACTACCGGTATATCCCATTGCCGCTCTTAAACCACCTACCATCTGATGAATAATAGTTACTACTGAGCCTTTATATGCAACTCGCCCTTCAATACCCTCTGGTACTAATTTATCATGACCATCATCAGCATTCTGAAAATACCGATCCGAAGAACCATGAGACTGGCTCATTGCGCCAACAGAACCCATACCGCGATATGATTTAAAGGAGCGCCCTTGAAATAATTCAACTTCACCTGGTGACTCCTCGGTACCAGCGAATAAACTTCCTAACATCACCGTATGGGCTCCTGCCGCAATTGCCTTCGCAATGTCCCCAGAATATCTTATACCCCCATCTGCGATAACAGGTATTCCCGATTTTTTCAGGCCTTCCGCAATATCAGCTACTGCTGTAATTTGTGGTAATCCCACTCCAGCTATCACTCTGGTGGTACAAATTGAGCCTGGGCCTATTCCCACTTTAACTCCATTAGCACCCGCTTTAACTAGGGCTTTTGCTGCATCCGCAGTAACTATATTTCCACCAATAATTTGTAAATCTGGGTATTGTTCACGAATGATACTAACTTGATCTAAAACACCTTGTGAGAAACCATGAGAGGTATCAACGACAATCACATCTACTCCAGCTTTTACTAATTCACATACACGCTCATCAGTATCATTTCCAGTTCCAACAGCGGCACCCACTCTCAAGGCACCCTCTTGATCTTTACACGCATTCGGATAATCCGTAGCTTTTTGAAAATCCTTTGCCGTGATCAATCCACGTAATTTGTAATCTCTGCTAACAACGAGGACTTTCTCAATGCGATGCTTATGCAACAAAGATAAAACTTCCTCTTCTGGCGCACCTTCATGAACTGTAACTAACTCATCTTTTGGAGTCATGACAACAGCAACTGGGGCCTCTAAATCTGCTTGATATCGCCAATCACGATGCGTGACGATCCCTATAGTTTCACCATCATCAACCACAGGTACACCGGAAATTCCGTTAAGTTTTGTTAATGCAATTACTTCTTTAATAGTAGTTTTGGAGTTAACCGTGATTGGATCTCTAACAATACCACTTTCAAACTTCTTAACCTGAAGTACCTCTTTGGCTTGCTCAGTTATAGAGAGATTTTTATGAATAATGCCCACACCGCCCTCTTGAGCTAGTGCAATAGCTAATTTTGATTCTGTTACCGTATCCATTGCCGCTGATAATAGTGGGATATTAAGATTAATCTCACTAGTTAATTTGGTGGTTAAATCAACATCACTTGGCAGGATATCTGAATAATCAGGCCGAAGGAGGACGTCATCGAATGTTAGCGCCTCTTTAGTTATTCTCATAAGACCTTCCGTTACATTTTCAATTTCTGTAACGATGCAATTCTACTCTTTAGTTTTTTACTGGTAAACTAAAGATTGAAAAAATTATTATTTTTTTCTGCTCTTAACACTCAGGTCTTAGTTATACTTAGTTCATGGATGAATTTGTAAAAACAGTGGTAACACCCAAAATAATCTCTGTCTCAGAGCTTAATCGAAAAGCAAAATCAATCCTTGAGGAAGGTATTCCAAAATTATGGATTGAAGGTGAAATCTCTAATCTAGCTCGACCGGCTTCAGGACATATTTATTTCAGCTTAAAAGATCAGACAGCACAAATAAGATGCGCTTGGTTCAAACAACGTCAAAATCAAATCACTAACAATATACATAATGGTACTAAAATGCTGGCTCTAGGGAGGATCAGCCTTTATGAACCACGAGGCGAATATCAATTTATCATCGAAAAATTAGAGTTAGCAGGTGAAGGTGACTTAAAAAGAAAATATGAAAAATTAAAAGCAAAATTATCCGATGAGGGTTTCTTTTCTCCTGAGAGCAAACTAGCTCTTCCGGCATTACCCAACAAAATTGGTATCGTAACTTCTCCATCGGGAGCAGCAATAAGAGATGTATTGAGTATTCTTAAAAGAAGATTTCCAATGGTGCCTGTCATCATATTTCCTACCGCTGTCCAAGGTGATGCGGCAGCATCGCAAATCAAAAATGCTATTATCTTAGCTAATAATCGCGCAGATTGTGATCTCTTGATCCTTACCCGAGGAGGGGGATCAATAGAAGATTTATGGCCTTTTAATGAGGAAATTGTTGCAAGAGAAATTTTTGCGAGTCGGATACCTATAATTAGCGCTGTGGGCCATGAAACTGATGTAACAATAGCTGATTTTGTTGCTGATTATAGAGCTCCAACACCCTCAGGAGCAGCTGAAATTGCTGTTCCACATCAACATGAATGGATAAAAATGTTTACCAACAATGAGGTGAAACTTGGCTCATTAATCACTGGTACTATCAATAATTATCACCAAACACTTGATTGGACTCATAAAAGACTGTCACAAAGTAGCCCGCAAATGTCAGTCAAACGTCAAATAGAGCAATCCATTAATCTAAAAAAAGCCCTAATTAGTACGATGAAACATAAATTAATTACACTTAACCATCGATTAGATCAACAATCCTTCAGGTATACTCAGAGCTCTCCAAAGCACATAATTCAGCAACAAATTTTAAAGTTAGAAAGACTTACACAACGTATTATTAATAAAAATAATGAACTTATAAATACCAACCGTAACCAACTCCAGTTACTTGCAAAAACATTACATAATGTCAGTCCACTTGGAACTCTGGATAGGGGTTACTCTATAGTTAGCGCGTTGGAATCAAAAAAAATTCTTACTAATGCGAATCAAGTTGAATTGAAGAGTAAGCTCGAGATAATGTTGGCAAAGGGAAAGATTATTGCAAGTGTGGAAAGTAAAGAATCTTAGATGTTTATTGACTCTCTAGAAAATCACTAATTACTGGACGGAATGCATCCATTTCTACCAAAAAAGAATCATGGCCCTTGATACAATCAAGAGCAATAAAACTACTATTTTTAATTACTCTACCGAGATTTTTTGCTAATTCTTCCTGTTGATGGATAGGAAATAAAAAGTCACTCTTCACCCCAATCACCAATGAAGCTTTGAGTTTGAGCTTTTCACAGGCTTTTGCCAATGAGCCACCATTTTCATTGAAATCAAATAAATCTGAGGCGCGTGAAAGGTACAAATAACAATTTGCATCAAATTGTCCCGTGAATCTCTCTGCTTGACTTTGAAGATAGGATTCAACAGCAAAATCTCCATAGAATTGATCGCCATCCTTATACTCGAGAGTATTCCTCTCCCGTGCAAAACGGGCCTCCCATTCTTCTGCAGAACGATAAGTGATCATTCCAAGTTTTCTCGCAAGACGTGGCCCCTCTATTGGTGGATCATTAGGATCATAATTACCTTCCAACCATTTAATATCCCTGCGAATCATTTCTCTTTGTAAAGATCGGATCGCGATTGAAAATGGTAACGCTCTCGCTGATGACGATATAGAGATTAAGCGTTCACTAATCTCAGGAAATTGAATGCAAAAAGAAAGTGCACTCATACCACCCATTGAGCAACCAATTATTGTATGTACCTTTTTTAATCCAAGCGATTTAATAACCTCATATCCACCTTTGGCAACGTCTTCCAAAGAGAGCACTGGGAAATTTAGTTTATAAGGTTTACCACTAATTGGATCAATTGAGGCTGGTCCAGTTGACCCAAAGCAACTGCCTAATGAATTCACACAAATAATAAAGTATTTATCCGTATCCAGAGGTAATCCTGAGCCAATCATATCTTCCCACCAGCCACTTTTTGGGTCTTTAGTTGAGGAAGAGGCATGCGCTGAAGGTGAAAGGCCAGTAAAAATTAAAATAGCATTACAATCGGTATGCTTTTTGCCCCATGTTTCATAGGCTATTGATGGTGATTCCAAGTAACCTCCACGATGCATCTGGAATTTACCATCAATTTTGACGTATTGTGTTGCTTTCAATTAAAAATCCTATTCAACTTATACAAGAATCTTATCATTTCTTTTTTACAAAACTCATTAAACGTTTTCTCTTTCTATCTTGTCTTGGGGTCAATTTATTTCGCCTACCTTTAAAAGGATTATCACCTGTTTTAAATATAAGTCGAACAGGAGTACCTTTCAAACGAAACTTCTTTCTAAATCGTTTCGTTAAATAGCGCTTATATGTTAATGGTAAACGCTCAGTTTGATTCCCATGTATTACAATAGTTGGTGGATTGCGACCACCCTGATGAGCATAACGAAGACGGATTCTTCGTCCTTTTACCAATGGAGGGGCATGCTCAATCAAGGCAGCTTCAAGCTCACTGGTGAGATTATTAGTGGAAAGGTCCCGCGTAGCAGCTTGGTAAGCCCTTTGTGATGCCATTAAGAGATCACCAACTCCAGTTCCATGCAATGCGGATATGGTATGTTGTTCCGCAAAGTCAAGAAAAGGTAATCTTCGATCAATCTGATCTTTTACGTATTTTCTTTGTTCGCCTGTTAATCCATCCCACTTATTTATTATTACTACTAGCGCACGCCCTCTCTGGACAATTAGGCCCATTAGGCTAATATCTTGTTCAGTAATTCCCTCTTTGGCATCCATCACCGCGAAAACAACATTAGATTTTTCTATTGCTTGTAATGATTTTATGATACTGAATTTCTCAATAACTTCTTTAACTTTACCTTTTCTACGAACACCTGCCGTGTCAATAAATAGATAATGCTTTTTATCCCTCTCTAGTGGAACTGCAACACTATCTCGAGTAGTGCCAGGTTTATCAAAGACCACCAATCGATCTTCGCCTATTAAACGGTTTATCAAAGTTGATTTTCCAACGTTTGGGCGACCAATAAATGCAATGTTTAGTGCATCATTATCAATTAATTCTTCCTTATTAGCTTGCTCCTCAGAGTCAATATCTTCAAATGGAACTAGTATTTCATCTATTAACGCCGATACTCGATCTCCATGAGCTGCTGAAATGGCTATTGGTTCTGCTATACCTAAACCATGAAATTCAGCTATGGCAATATCTGAATCCAAGCCCTCGGTTTTATTTGCTACGAGCCAAACTTGTTTTGCATTCTCACGAGTAAGTTGAACGATATACTCATCTGAAGCGGTCAATCCTGACCTGCCATCAACCATAATGATTGCTACATCTGCTTCTTGAAGTGCCTGGATGGATTGTTGAGCCATCAATTCATGAATACCCTCCTCTCCTCCAGTCACACCCCCGGTATCAACCACAAGATAGGGAATAGAGCCAAGTTTACCGTAACCATATTGACGATCTCTTGTAAGACCTGGGTAATCAGCAACCAATGCATCACGAGATTTAGTTAAGCGATTAAAAAGTGTTGATTTTCCAACATTTGGACGCCCAATTAATGCGATCACAGGCAACATATTCATTTAACTTGGCCATAATGGCTCAAGTTTCCCCTGTTGCTGAGAGTTCAGCTTGACTTAAAGGGGTTTCTTTTTTTTCAATCATTGTAAACACAGCCATTTCACTGGATTCATTTTGTACGAATAAATAGTTATCAATCACAATTGGAGAGCCAGAAATAGCACCTTTACCAACCCTTTTTCTGGATAATAATTCCCCAGTTTTGTGATCAAAGAAATGGAGATATCCTTCAAGATCACCAACCACTACTGTTGATTTAAATTTCGTTGGAGCAGAGACCTCTCTCCTCAAGAGTATATTTTTTCGCCAGACCTCGCTCCCGTCTCTGAGTAGCATACCAATAACATCACCAGTATCCGTAACCGCGTAAATATATTCATCATCCAGGGCTATACCTGCATTACTTGATAGTTCTTTTGCCCACAAAATTTGGCCAGATTCGGCAGCAATACTTGCAATTTGACTTTGATAACCAGCAGCATATATATCTTGCCCTAAAGATTTAATTGCACCATCAATATCAGTTAATCTTTCTAAATCACTTTTTCCAGTAGGAGGAGATAGCATAGTCTCCCAATCTACAATACCAGTGGCAATATCAATAGAAAGTAAGCGGCCATTATCAAAACCAGCGACCACATTATTACCTACAGAAATTGGGGCAGAAGAGCCTCTTAAAGTCAAAGCAGGCATATCCTGATCCACCGTCCAGCGTTCTACTCCATCAAAGATAGAGTAACTTCTTAATTGTCCATCAATTGTGGCCACCATAACTGCATCATTTTTTATAAGCGGTAAAGCGACCGATTCGCTGTTAATATTTACTCGCCATACCTCTGATCCATCATCACTTCTGAGACAAATCAGTTCACCATTTTTACCCACAACTACAATTCTTTCTTCCCCAAATGCAGGACCACTGGTTAATGTAATATTTAAATTAACATCCCACAGTCTCTGACCATTGACGGATTTTTTTGCTATTACTTTGCCATCATAACTAGCGGCAAATACTCTACCTAAATCGCCATTAGGGACTAAAGACAAGTGAAGAGATTCAGAGCCTTTGCCAATTTTTGTTTTCCATATCTGCTCTATCTTGATTTTTTCATCATATTTGACTAACTCGGCAGGGAGTATCTCTTCATCCTTATCTTGAAAAAAAGTGCAACCAGCGATGAGCATCATACTCAACCAGAAAAAAATTAGCCTTGCTACTGACCTCATTAAGATTCCGCTCCGAGCGATTCATCTTGTGTCTCTGTATTGACAGTATTTTGCTGAGGAAGATCATTAATTTTCATTTGCAACAGAGCAGCATCAATGACCTGAGGAGACCCAGTATCTTTCAATGCATTCATATAGGCGAATTCTGCATTTTCATAATCTTCAAGGCCAAGGTAAGCATCTCCGATTAATTCACTATATTTTGTTTCAAAAGCATGACCTAAATTACCTTCTAAAAGATCTAAGACCTCTTGATATTTACTTTGATATAACAAGATCTTCGCTAAACGCATATTAGCAATTAATATCATTTCATTATTTTCTGAGCTTTCAATTAATCCCCTTAACTCATCAGCAGCATCTTCGTCTCGACTTTGACTCATATAAAAATAAGCCATTGCCAATCTTGCCTGATCCGCATAGATAGATTCACTATATTCGCTATAAATTTCTTCAGCGATGAGCTCACCACTCTCTAAATTATTCTCCGAAATCTCAACTGCGAGAGACTCATATAGGCTAGAAGCCGCTATTTGCTCGTTTAATACACTTGCTTTCCAAGTATTTGTGCCGGCCACACTTCCAATAACAACAAAACCAAAAATAAATATATACATACGATTGTCACGCCACCAATCACGAATATATTGAATTTGTTCTTTTTCTGAGAGAAATTCGTCCACTTTACTGCCTTTTTAATTATTGATTTATATTTTTTTGAGGATGATTATATCATTCAACAATACATTTAATTTCACTTATTATATTATCAAAATGAATTTCTACTTGATCGCCTTTTGCACGTAATGATTTTAATCCAATAGTATTATTTTCTATTTCTTCCTCACCAATAATTATCGCATAAATCGCCTGACTTTTATCGGCTCGTTTCAATTGTGATTTAAAACTTCCTGCACCCATATTCATTTGGATTGCATTTTTTGGGAAATTATTGCGTATTTCCTCTGCAAGCTCAAATCCTTTCAGTAATGCAGGATTGCCATCAGTAACAAGATAAAAATAAGGTTTTAAATTCTCGATACGTTTATTATCCACTTCATACAAACTAACTAATCTCTCAATGCCCATTGCCCAACCTATTGCTGGTGTAGAACGACCACCTAATTTTTCTATTAAGCCATCATATCTTCCTCCGGAACATACAGCACCTTGCGCGCCCAAATCATCTGTAATCCACTCAAATACAGTTTTGTTATAATAATCCAAACCACGAACTAATCTTGGGTTTACTTCATACTTGACACCCGAGCCATCCAGTAACTTTTTCAAAACTTCGAAATCTTTTTTTGATTCAGGATCAAGATAATCGAGCATAACTGGGGCATTACTAATAATCGAACGCATATCAGGATTTTTACTATCAAGAATCCTTAATGGATTTGATTCAAGCCTTTTTAGACTATTCTCATCCAAATTATTTTTATATTTTGTAAAATAAGTAATCAATTCATTACGATATAGCTTCCTGGTATCGCCGCTCCCTAAGGAATTGATTTCAAGCCTCAGATTCTTTAGATTTAATAACCGCCACATTCTGGCGCACATAATTATAATTTCTGCATCTATATCTGGACCACTAAAGCCCATTGCTTCAATATTAAATTGATAAAATTGCCTATAGCGACCTTTTTGAGGTTTTTCGTATCGAAACATAGGGCCCATTGTCCATAATTTTTGTTGTTGATTATGGAGTAAGCCATTCGTTATAGCGGCCCGAGCCATGCTCGCGGTAGCTTCGGGTCTTAAGGTAATGCTCTTCTCATTACGATCTTTAAAGGTGTACATTTCTTTTTCAACAATATCAGTATCTGCACCGATTGATCGTTGAAATAATTCAGTTCTTTCTAGAAGTGGTAACCGAATTTCACTAAACCCATAGGATTCGACTATTTTTATTATAATTTTTTCTAAATGTCGCCATGTAGCAATAACCTCAGGCAAGAGATCATTCATTCCTCTGATGGTACTTGGTTTCTTAATCTTCATTCTAGAATCGCTATTTCGAATCTCAATACAGAGCCTCTTCTCGAAGTTATAGGCAATGCAAAATCCTGATCATCAACTTTTATATTATTCACTTGATCTATAGCACCAAAAAGTACATCTAAAGGTGCAACGCCACTCACAACAACATCTTGATCATTATTTCCTAAATCATAAAATAACACATTTCCGAAGGCGTCATATATTTCAGTCCAGCACGCACCATTATAATTTACTTTTAATTTTACCTCAGCTATCTCCTCGACAACAGGATTCGGTTCAATGATTTCAGGCTCATCAATTTCACTTACTGGCTCAATTATTTCCTCATCAACAACCTCCTCGACAACAGGGTTCGGTTCTTCATAAACGGCTTGGTTATTTGATATTGCTGGCAAAGGATTGTCTTGTGGTATAGCAGAAAATATCGCCCATCCTATTAAAATAATAACTAAGACTGATGTAGCTATAAATATCAATTTAGGAGTTAGTACATATTTTCTGATCTGCTCTTCAGCCTCATTAACAATAGGTTTATAACTCTGATCTGGATGATTTTTTTCATAACTATCAATAACCATATCTATTTTTAACCCTAGCAAACCTGCATATTGGCGAAGATAACCCTTAACAAATACAGGTGCTTCAATCAACTGAAATTCATCATTTTCCAGTTTCTTTATTATTGAGCTATCAATTCTTAATTCTCTGGCAACATCCTTTATGCTCAAATCTTTTGCTTGCCTTTCGGATGATAACAATTTGCCACAACTCACCTCATTGTTAAGATCATTGGTTTCTTGGTTTTTTTTGATTTCCTTTGTCATATTAAACTCGATAGCATTTAGTGTAAGATCATCATGATACTACTGTTCTTCCTTTTTTCTCACCCAATCTAGTTAAAACTCTATTCTTAACTTTACCAGCTAATTGTCCGCATGCAGCATCAATATCATCACCTCTTGTCTTTCTTGTTGTAACAATAATCCCTAATTCGCGCAACTTAGATTGAAATCTTCTGATACGGTCAACTGGTGAACGCTCATAATCAGAGCCACTAAATGGGTTAAATGGAATTAAATTTATCTTCGCAGGCTTACCTTTCAGTAAACCTGCTAACTCCTTAGCTTGTGAAATTGAATCATTAACATCACGCAACATAACGTACTCAAATGTCACGTAACGATTTGATTGTTTCTTTGCATAAGTCCAGCAAGCATCTAGTAATTCACTAATTGGATGAATTTTATTTATCGGAACAAGTTTATTTCTTAGCTCATCATTGGGGGCATGTAATGAAACTGCCAAGGAAACATTGCAATCGTCACCAAGTGCTTGAAGGTTTGGAACCACTCCTGAGGTACTTAGGGTAACTCTTCTTCTTGATAGTCCATAAGCATTATCTGCCAATAACATCTTCAGTGCTTTAGTTACATTTTTATAGTTTGCGAGTGGCTCACCCATCCCCATAAATACAACATTACTAATTGCAGGTAAATTATTATTTCTTCTTGGTAGAACTCGATTTGCATAACAAACTTGGCCAATAATCTCTGCTGTTGAGAGATTTCTATTGAAACCCTGAAAACCAGTGGCGCAAAAAGAACAATCTAATGCGCATCCCACTTGCGAGGAAATACAAAGAGTACCACGATCCTTTTCCGGAATATAAACAGATTCAATTGCCTGCCCAACACCAGAGCTAAATAACCATTTTATTGTTCCATCATTTGAGTGATTTTCAGAAATAATATCTGGAAGTCTTACTGATGATAATTCATTTAATCTAATTCTCAGATCCTTTGACAAATCAGACATGAGATCAAAATTATCTACATACTTTTGATGCATCCATTGAAAAACTTGTTTAGCTCGAAATTTTTGTTGACCTTGCGATTCAAAAAAAACCTCTAACTCCTTCAGAGTCAATCCTAATAAATTTTTCTTTTCAGCAGCCATTTAATTGTAAGCATTTGATCAAGTTCTTGTACGTTGGCATATCTCACTGTCGTCAAAGAAAAAGTTAATCTCATGAATAGCTGTTTCAGGGCCATCCGAACCATGCACGATATTCTCCTCAATACTATCTGCAAAATCCGCTCTGATTGAACCTGCCGCTGCTTCTGAAGGGTTAGTAGCACCCATAATTTTTCTATTTGCATCAATTGCAGATTCCCCTTGAAGAACCTGAACCATTACTGGTCCTGACATCATATAATTCACAAGATCACTGTAAAATGGACGCTCGGAATGAACTGAATAAAATCCCTCTGCCTGATCTTTAGATAAATGCAGCATTTTGGATGCAACAATTTCAAGACCAGCCTTTTCAAATCGATTATAAATCTCTCCAATAAGATTTTTTTGAATTCCATCTGGTTTAATTATTGAGAGTGTTTGCTCAACTGACATGATAACCACCTTTTTAATATAGTTATGAGTAATTTAAATTATTAGTTTTATTATAGAAAATTTACAGAATCATTAGAAGGAGAAGCTTGTGAGTTAGATGCTAAAGCTTTCACCACAACCACATTCGCCTGCAACGTTTGGGTTGCGAAAGCGAAAAGCCTCATTTAATCCTTCCTTATAGAAATCGACTTCAGTCCCATCTATAAGCTCCAAACTTAACTTGTCCACGATAATCTTAATATCATGATCAATGAATATTTCATCATCATCTTTTATTCCGTCTGAATAATTAATAACATAAGCATAGCCATTGCAGCCAGTTTTCTTGACTCCGATTCTAAGACTTATTTCTTCATTTTGTGATTTACCAGAATAATCTTTTATTCGATTAATTGCTGCATTTGTGAGTGAAATTGCCATACCTATTACATTTATTTTCCTAATTTACACGCATTGTAACCTAATCTCATCAATTACGTCTTCTAATAATAAGATCAATGCAGTTTTTTCGGTTGGTATCGCCAGTTTAATTTGCATTTCATGTAAATCAATTTTTGCAATATCATTAATTAGGCTTCCTTCGATTTCTTCACAAAAATACTCTACCAATGCCATGAAATGTGGGCAGCCAAAAACTCGATATCTTATTGTACTTATTGTTTGACCCTTTATAAAACACTTAAGTTGCAGTAAGTGTCCTAGTCCAAGGTCACCCATTTTTAACTCAATAAGTTCACCTTCAAAATAATCTTTACTGTCACAATATTCTGCTCGGGTGAATAGCTTCTGAGTTAACTCATTATATCCATGAATCTGAGTGGTTCCGGACTTATCGTTCATAACCCATCCGGAAGAATTTTTCTTAAAAAATTAACTGCTTTATTATATTTTTTTATAGCAAAATCAATTTCATTAAATTGTGTATTCCGATTAAAGCTGAATCTTATCGCACTTTGGGCGAGATGATCGCTGAGCCCTAAACTCTTTAATACGTGCGATGCTTCATGAAATTTTGAATTACAAGCTGAACCCCGAGCGACACAAATAGGTTCAAGCATAAGCATTAGACTATCTCCATCTATACCCGGCAAGGATACATTCAAGATACCAGGAAAATATGACTCAGTAGATCCATTGACAACTATTCCAGAATTATTTTTTATTCCATTCCACATTCGTTGGTACAACTTTTGCATTAATTTTATATCACTCTTCATTGATGAAGTTGCTATTTCTGCGGCCAATCCAAAGCCAACAATCTGATGGACTGGAAGAGTTCCTGGGCGTATCCATTTCTCCTGCTCACCCCCATGAAATAATGGAATAACCCCGCATCCAGCCGCTTTTCTTATATAAAGAGCGCCTATCCCTTGTGGTCCATACATTTTATGAGCGGATACGGATAATAAATCTACTGGCAATCGCTCTAAGTTAAGAGGTAATTTACCAACTGATTGTGCTGCATCCGTATGAAATAAGACATCCAATTCACGACATAATTTCCCAATCTCATTAATGTTTTGAACTACACCTGTTTCGTTATTCACATGCATAATCGAAATCAGTTGTGTCTCACTTTTAATTGCAGCTGTTAAATCATCGATGTGAAGAAGACCAGTTTCATCTGGCATTAGCCGAGTAACCTCGAAACCTTCTTTTTCTAGATAATCAAAAGCTCCAGACACCGCTTTATGCTCGGTTTTCATAGTAATCAGATGGCGCCCTCTATTAGATCTGAATCTAGCAGCACCGATAATCGCCAGATTATTCGACTCAGTCGCACCTGAAGTCCAAATTATATTACTGGCATTTGTTCCAACCAAATCTGCTAATTGCTGTCTTGCCAAATCGATAGCTTGCATCGCCTTTTGGCCCAAAATATTTGCCGAAGAAGGGTTACCAATAAATTCATCGCTTCTAAGACATTCAATCATAGCCTCACTGACTTGGGGATTTATAGGCATAGATGCGGCAGCATCTAGATAGATTGGGTTAGTGGTCATTTTGATTATGACCTAATTTTTTTGTTAAGCGATATTCAAAAGAAGATAATATTCCTCTTAAAATATTAATTTCATTTTGATCGGGTGATGCTTTATTGAATAATCGTCTAATTCTGCGCATTAAATGACGTGGGTTTTCAGGATCTAAAAATTCATTTACAACAAGATGTGACTCCAGATGATCATAAAAATTTTCCATTTCTTGGACCGATGCATACCTTACATTTGACTCGTACTTATAAGGCTGTTCACCATAAAACTGACTCCGGAGTTCATAGCAAAAGATCTGCACTGCCATAGCTAGATTCAATGAACTAAAATCTGATGATGTAGGTATATTCAATAAAGCATGACAGTGATCAAGATCTTGATTTTTTAGCCCTGATTTCTCAGGACCAAAAACAATAGCTGTATATTCATCTCGATGCTCAGTAAGAATTTTTTTTGCACATTCCTTAGGATATACGCTTGGCCAATCAATTGATCTGGATCGAGCACTTGCACCAATTACATAATGACAATCACTAATCCCTTCAAGCAAATTATTCACTACTACAGCAGATTCTAATATATCATCTGCTCCTGATGCTCTGGATAGTGCATCTTGGTGAGGGAAATTCTGAGGATTCACCAGAACCAGGTCTGCTAAACCCATATTTTTCATCGCTCTAGCTACAGCACCTATATTCCCAGGATGAGAAGTTTCCACTAATATAATTTTAATTTTTAAATTCACAGGTTAATTTTCTGATAAAAATATATATTTTCAGTATATCAATTAGTAAGGTCTGTTATTCTATATGTAGTGGAGCTACTAATGAAACCACTAAAATGTTCTTTTTAAATTTATTGGAATCATAAACATGCATGCATTACTTAATGTCGCTACCATTGCCGCTCATCGCGCCGGTGATTCGTTAATTCGTAATCTTAATAAACTGGAAAAGATTAAATCAAAAGTAACGCTCAAAGGACGTAATGATTTTGTCAGCGAGGCGGATATCATAGCTGAAAAAATCGCCATTGAAACTATCCTCAAGCATTACCCTGATCATGCGATTTTAGCTGAAGAAAGTGGTCAAACCGGTGACTCAGAATACCTTTGGATAATTGACCCACTTGATGGTACCACTAACTTCCTTCATGGCTTTCCAATATTCTGTGTGTCTATAGCTCTAATGCATAACAAAAAACTCATTCATGCGGCAGTGTATGACCCAGTAAAACAAGAACTCTTTACAGCTTCAGATGGCCAAGGCGCGCACCTTGATGGGCGAAGAATTCGTGTTAGCGGTGAACGGAATTTAAACAGAGCTCTAATAGGGACAGGATTTCCATATCGTGACACCAATAAAGCAAAATTACCTTATTTGAATATGCTTCAATTAGCGATTGATCATACTGCAGGAATAAGACGACCTGGCGCGGCGGCTCTGGATCTCTGCTACGTTGCTGCTGGGAGACTGGACGCATTCTGGGAAACAGGATTAAGCATCTGGGATCTTGCAGGTGGAGCTCTAATTATTCGTGAAGCTGGTGGTATTATTTCTGGATTAAATGGATCAGATAAATTCCTAGAAGAAGGTCATGTATTGACTGGGTCACCTCGAATACATTCATCACTCACAAATCTATTTGAAAAAGACATCAACAAGATGTTCGATCTTACTTAAATTATCAAGGCAGATCATCAATTAACTCTGGGTTCTTTTCTGCAGGCATTAAATCCTTGGTATTTACATCCAATAATAAGGCAACTGCCCCTGCAGTATAAATAGATGAATAAGTACCTATTATAATCCCCACAATTAAAGCAACTGAAAATGGTCGCACCGATTCACCACCCAGAAGTAATAATGCAATCAACACTACTAATGTAGTGACACCTGTAATTATTGTTCTTGCTAGCATTTCGTTTATTGAAATATTCATCGCTTCATCAGAAGCGACACCTCTTAACTTAATAAAATTTTCCCTAATACGATCAAATGCCACCACAGTATCATTCAAAGAATAACCGATAACAGCTAAAACAGCGGCAACCACAGTTAAATCAAATTCAAAGCGGAATAACGAAAAGAAGCCAACGGTAATAATTACATCATGCGCAAGTGCACAAACTGCTCCAGCTGCAAATTTCCACTGAAAACGAAACATCACATAAGCAAAAATCATTAGTAAAGCAAAAATCATTGCCAATCCACCCTGCTCCGTTAAATCTTTTCCCACCTGTGGACCAACAAATTCAACACGTCGCAGATCAACCTCAGGTTCATCAGCAGCTAATAAGCTACGTAGACGATCTCGAATCATATTTGGATTCTCATTTATCTGAGGCGGCAAACGTAAAAGTACATCTTTAGTTGAGCCAAAACTTTGAACTTGCACATCCTCAAAACCATCATTAGTCAAAAGAGTACGAATTCTGGGTAAATCAGCATCTTTTGGGTAACCAATTTCTAATAATACACCACCAGTAAAATCAATCCCTAAATCTAAGCCCCGAGTAGCTAAAGACGAAAGCGAAACAAGAACTAATAAAATAGAAAAACCTATAGCAATTTTTCTTCGAGTTTCTCCAAGAAAATTTATAGTGGTTTTTTTTGTTATAAATTGCATCTATTATCCTAGATAGGTAATTTATCGAGACGTCTATTACCAAAAACCAGATTTACAATTGCCCGCGTACCAATAATTGAAGTAAACATGGAGGTTAAAATTCCAAGAGACAGCGTAATAGCGAAACCTTTGATAGGTCCAGTCCCAAAAGCGAATAAAACAATAGCGGCTATCAGGGTAGTAATATTGGCATCAGATATAGACGATAAAGCTTTATCATAACCAGAACTTATACTTCCTTGAGCAGTCCCACCGGTTCTTAATTCTTCTCTGATACGTTCAAAAATAAGTACATTTGCATCAACAGCCATACCAACAGTAAGTACGATGCCAGCTATACCTGGGAGGGTGAGCGAAGCCTGCAATAAAGATAATAATGCCACAATAAAAATCAGATTAGTAAATAGAGCCAAATTAGCAATCATCCCAAACCATTTGTAATATAAAGCCATAAATATCACAACCGCCAAAAAACCTATTGTGACCGCACTAAAGCCCCGATCAATATTATCTTGACCTAAGCTCGGCCCAATTGTTCGCTCTTCGATTTTAAAAACCGGTGCAGCTAACGCCCCAGCTCTCAATAAAAGCGCTAATTCTCTTGCCTCTATCGGTGTCAATCCAGTAATCTGAAAACGATCCTTAAAGATGCCACGTATTGTAGCAGTACTAATTATTTCTTCTGTTTTTATAATTTTAGTATTTACAATGCCATTATTTGTTTCGGTTATGCGACGAGTCTCAATAAAGACAGTTGACATTGGTTTATTGAGATTCTCACGTGTAGTCTTGAGCATGCTCTCTCCTCCAGCTGCATCTAAGGTAATAAATACAGCGGGTTGGCCCTGGCTAAAGCCAGATTCAGCATCGATAATTTGATCTCCAGAAGCTATTATTTCTCTCCTTAGATTTTGAGAAGGTACTCCAGGTCTTCCTGTGTATCTTCTTGATCCAGGGAAATTACCTCCGTTATCTGCTAGATGAAACTCCAGGGTAGCAGTTGCTGTCAAAATATCATCTAATCGATTCGGATCCTGCACACCAGGCAATTGGACAACGATTCGATCTACTCCTTGTCGCTGCACTAATGGCTCTGCGACACCTAGTTGATTAACTCTATTTCTCAATGTAGTTATATTTTGTTCAATTGCGAAATCTTGTCTTGCTTTGATTTGAGTTTCAGTCATTCGCAATCGAAATGAGCTATCATCGGAGCCATCTAATACTAATAAATCAGGATCAGCCTCAGAAATCATAGTTAAGGCCCTGGTTCGATCATCGACATTCCTCAGTCTTACTATAATATCGGAATTCACTATATCGACTCGGCTTCTAATATTTTCTTCCCGCAACAGATCACTAAAACTTTGCTCATACAAAGTTAGCCTTGAAGCAATTGCAGTGTCCATATCAACTTCCAAGAGAAAATATACACCACCCCTAAGATCTAAACCCAGACTCATTGGTTTAATACCGAGTTTTCGTAGCCAATTTGGTAAATTAGGTGTTAACGTGTAGGCCACGCTCTTTTGCTCACTGTATCTATTTCTTAGGCGTTGCCCGGCCGTTGTCTGATCCTCCGGATCCTTAAAAAGAATTATAGCTCTCCCATCTTCGATAAAGCTTGCAAGAGGAGATAGTCTAATATTACCTAAAGCATCCATGACCTCTTGCAATTGGTCATCATCAAAATCAATCCCATTTGAATTGGCTATTTGCACAGATGGGACACTGCTGTATAGGTTCGGAAGAGCCAAGATAGCGCCCAGCATAAAGACAACTACTACCAGAATATTCAACCATGAGGGATAACGATTCATTTAATATTATTCTTAAGCTGCATCGACTGTCCCTTTTGGGACAATCGCAGATACAGAAGACTTTTGAATCTTAACTTCAACGCCTTCTGATATCTCTAAGGTAGCGTAATGCTCACTAACAGCAGTGACTTTTGAAAGCAAACCACCAGTAGTGGTTACCTCATCACCAGCTGATAAGGCCTGCAATAGGGCTGCATGAGCTTTTTGTCTTTTTTGCTGTGGACGAATAAGTAAAAAATAGAACACAATAAAAATAGCGGCCATAGGTAATAAAAACCCAAATGGATCTGCCGCTGGTGAACTACTTTGCGCTTGTGCATTACTAATTAAAAAATTCATAATTTATTCTTTTATTAAGTTATTTTGTTAGTCGAACTATTATACAACAAGAAACCACTCAAGTACGACGAATGTGTATATTATTGATTCATTTATGAGGTATCGTTATTTAGATAGATAGAGCGTAAATATTCAATATACGATTCCAAACTATCTTCCTTAATATGATCTCTTATATTGCTCATAACCATCTGATAATAGTGTAAATTATGTATTGTTGATAATCTGGATCCAAGCATCTCATTTGATTTTTCGAGATGCCTTAAATAAGCCAAACTATAATTTTTACATGTATAACATTCACATTCCTCATCTAGTGGTTTTGTGTCTCTTGTGTAGCATGCATTTCGAATCTTAATGACACCGCGATGAGTAAATAAGTGTCCGTTCCTCGCATGTCTTGTTGGAATAACACAATCAAACATATCAACACCAAGCTTTACTGACTCTGCTATATCTAGCGGGGTCCCTACCCCCATTAGGTATCTTGGTTTATTTTTATTCATGTGAGGAATAAGATTCTCAAGCACCTTTAAGCGCTCCTCTCTCTCCTCTCCTACAGCTAAACCCCCAATAGCATAGCCATCAAAATTAAGCTCCTCTAGGCTAGCCAGTGATTGTAATCTTAAATCCGCATACATTCCTCCCTGCACTATCCCAAAGATAGCCTCTCCGCGAGTTGAATCTTCTTTGCGTAATTCATCGAATCTTTTTTTTGATCTTTGCGCCCATCTTAACGATAACTCCATAGATTTTTTGGCCACTTCTTCTGTAGCAGGATACTTTGTACATTCATCAAAAATCATAGTTATATCGGAATTAAGATCATGCTGGATTTCAATTGATTTCTCCGGGGATAAAAATATCTTGTTACCATCCACAGGTGAGCGGAAACTCACACCATCCTCAGAAATTGTTCTTAATGAAGCTAGTGAAAATACCTGAAACCCTCCAGAATCGGTCAATATTGGTTTGTCCCAGTTCATAAACTTATGAAGACCACCATGAAGTTTAATAACTTCCGTACCAGGTCTTAACATCAAATGAAATGTATTGCCCAATAGAATATCAGCTTTTGATTCATTTACTTCTTCGGGTGTAACACTTTTTACCGCACCATAAGTTCCAACAGGCATAAAAGCTGGTGTAATTATTTGCCCTTTTTTTAAATCAATAGAGCCCACTCTAGCAAGGTTATTGGCCGTATCAATCGAATATTTCATTGCATGCCCCTGGGGAAAATTAACATAGCATCACCATAACTAAAAAAACGAAATCGTCGCTCAATAGCATACTGATAAGCTTCAAAGATAAGTTCTTTTCCTGCCATCGCTGAGATCAATAATAGTAATGATGATTTTGGTAAATGAAAATTAGTTAATAAAGCATCTGTAATTTCAAAGTTATACCCAGGTTTAATAAATATATTAGTTTCACCTGACCAAGGTTGAATATAATGGTTATTTGCAGCTGACTCAATTGCTCTCATACTGGTAGTTCCTATGGGTATCACTCGCCCCTTACGTTTTTTTGCAAGATTAATTAAATTACTAGCTTTATAATCTATTTTTACAAATTCGCTATGGAGTGAATTATTTTCAAGATCCTCTTCTCTTAGTGTTTGAAATGTTCCTGCACCTACATGAAGTGTTATATATGCAGAGTTTATATTCTGCTCCTTGAGCTCATCAAACATTCTTTCATCAAAATGTAAACCAGCTGTTGGCGCAGCAACGGCACCTAACTCACTTGCATATATAGTCTGATATCTTTCATTATCAATATCTTCAACAGGACGATTGAGATAAGGTGGTATTGGTAATTCGCCATAACTGTCTAAAAATTCATACAGTGGCTGAGATGACAACAACTTATAAATTCCTTTGTCTTTTGCAAGCACCTCAAATTTACATTTATTCTCTAATGAAATTAGCGCTCCTTTTTTAATACTTCTATTAGCACGAATATGAGCAAATGCATGAAATTCATCGATAATTCTTTCAATCAGAATTTCAACTTTTCCCCCTGAGGATTTATTACCAAATATACGCGCTCTCATTACTTTAGTATTGTTAAAAACTAATAAATCACTAGGTTTTAAGAATTTTCCAAGATCTGTAAATGATGCTTCTTTGAAATCCTTGGAAAGACAATCAACAATCAATAAACGACTGTCTCGTCGTCTCTTCGGTGGATGCTTTGCAATAAGATCCTCAGGTAAATAATAATCAAAATCAGTTAATTTCAACACTTATATCCATTTTTAAACTATTCTAAAAATTAATTATAAATCACTGCTCACATGTAATATATGTATTTAAATAATGTGATTGAATTAAAAATATAATTAGAAGTTAAAAATCATTTACGTATAAATGCTCAAAATTGTGTGCACTGCAAAACTTGTGACATTAAGGACCCCAAGCAAAATATAGTCTGGGCGGTCCCTGAGGGCGGTGGCGGTCCGAATTATTCTGGAATGTAGAATTGCATTATTTGGGTTGCATTCTAATAGCACCATCTATGCGAATAGTTTCACCATTAAGCATTACATTTCGATAAATACTATCAACTAAATCGGCATACTCCTCTGGACGACCTAGTCGGGGTGGAAAAGGCACTTGTTTACCCAGTGATTCTTGAAGTTCTGGTGTCATTCCCGCTACCATTGGTGTTTTGAATATTCCAGGGGCGATTGTATTTACTCTAATTCCGATTCTTGCAAATTCTCTCGCTAATGGCAGCGTCATTCCTACAATACCTCCTTTAGAGGCCGAATAGGCAGCCTGACCAATTTGACCTTCATATGCAGCTACAGAAG
>CABXJW010000009.1 GCA_902512585.1 uncultured Woeseiaceae bacterium
GTGCATCAAAAATTTGATTCTGATGCTCAATTGGATGATGCAACTCCCAACCCAATTCACCGACATAGTTGACCCGCATAGCATTTACCAAGCAACCCTCTATTTCTATATCTTTTGCGGTGAGCCAACGAAAAGATGTATTTGAGAAATCTGCCGAAGATAATTTGGTTAATATATCGCGTGATTTTGGGCCAGCCAAAACTAATACGCCTATATCATCAGTTAGGTGAGAATATTTAACAGTCCCATCAGATGGTAAAAAACGTCTAATGTAATCATGGTCGAGTCTTTGTAAAGCACCGGCAGAAACTAGATAAAATGAATCTGCTGACTCTTTAAGAATAGTAAATTCAGAATGAATTCCACCATGAGAATTCAAAGCATGACATAAGCTAATTTGACCTATTTTTCTTGGAATTCGGTTCGCTACGAAGAAATTAAGAAATTCTTCTACACCAGGACCTGAGAGACGACATTTGGCGAATGCGGTCATATCCAATAATCCCGCATTTGTAGTTACATTTTGCACTTCCTTCTCAATTGCTGTAAACCATTTAGAGCGTCTAAAAGACCAATCATCCTCCTGTTTCATCCCATCTGTGGCAAACCAATTAGCTCGCTCCCAACCAAATTTTTGACCAAATACAGCGCCCATTGATTTCAATTTTTCATAACATGGCGCTACCTTTAATGGCCTACCTGCTGGTCTTTCCTCGTCAGGAAAATGCGTTTCAAAAACATAAGCGTAAGCTTCTTCAGTTTTTTCTATGAGATATTCTTTTGAGACATAATCACCAAATCTTCTTGGATCAACTCCCAACATATCAATAGTTGGTTCTCCATCTACAATCCACTCCGCTAATTGCCAGCCTGCACCACCAGCTGCGGTTATACCAAAACTATGCCCTTCACTTAACCAGAAATTATCTACTCCCCATGCGGGCCCAATAATTGGGTTACCATCAGGAGTGTAAGCAATTGCCCCATTATAAACTTGCTTAAATCCTACCTCTCCAAATGCTGGTACCCTCTCGAGGGTAGCTTCGATATGGGGCATTAAACGATCAATATCTTCCTGAAAAAGTTCATATTCAGCCTTTGGGTTTGGACCATCAACATAACAACATGGCGCACCTTTTTCATAAGGTCCCAAGATAAAACCACCATTCTCTTCTCTTAAATACCACGATCCATCTGATTCTCTTAGTACTGGCATTTCAGGGGCACCGGATTGACGGCGTGCCTGAAGTTCTGGATGAGGCTCAGTCACAATATATTGATGCTCCACTGGCATGACAGGGAGATCCAAACCAATCATTTTTCCAGTCTGGCGTGCATAATTTCCAGATGCAGAAATAACATGATCACATACAATTTCGCCTGTTTCTGTTTTTACAATCCAGCCACCTTGTGACGATTGTTCTATGTCTAACACAGGTGTATTTCTATAAATAGTTGCCCCCATTGCACGAGCACCTTTTGCAAAAGCTTGTGTTAAATCAGCAGGCTGAATGTATCCATCATCTGGGTGATAGATTGCACCAACCAAATTATCGACCTCACAAAGAGGCCATAATGCTTTGACTTGTTTAGGACTAAGAAATTCTACATTGACACCTATAGTTTTAGCAGTAGCCGCATATTGATAGTATTCATCCATACGATCTTGATTCATAGCAAGTCGAAGATTACCAACTCTGCTGAACCCTACTGGTTGGGAGGTTTCACCCTCAAGTTTTCCATATAACTCAACCGAGTATTTATGAATTTGACCAACGCTATAACTCATATTAAAAAGTGGCAAGAGACCTGCTGCGTGCCATGTCGAACCAGAAGTCAGTTCAGCTTTCTCAAGAAGCACAACATCATCACCCCATCCTTTTTTGGCGAGATGATAAAGCGCACTAACGCCAACTACACCGCCACCAATCACAACTACTTTTGCTTGTGCTTTCATTTACTAATCTCCACAAAATTATACATTTTTGAGACGCTCAGTTTAAATGACCTAAATCTTACTAATTTATTCATAAACGACATTCATTATTCATAAAACGACAATAATTTCATTTATCGCAATTAAATACAAATATAAAAAATAAATCTTTCTTCGTAGTTTTATTTCGTTAATAATCATGATTGAAACGAATGAATTTTGGAGTGTAATTATGACACGAAGAGGTGGTGGTAGAAAATCTAAGAAAGCTATTCGTTCAGCTCCACTAGATGAGAAAAATAAACCTATTCATCCGGGTGAGATAGGTGGCCAATATAAACCTTTTGAAAGTCATGATGTAGAAACAGTTGTTGAAAATGTATTTCGAATACTAGAAGAGATCGGTTTCAACCAAGCCACACCTCACTGTATTGAACAATGCACAAACTTTGGCGCAGTTTTGGGTAATGATGGACGCTTAAGAATGCCGCGTGAAATTGTTCAAAAAGCCATTCAACTAAGTAATCGGAAATTGATACTGCATGGACAAGATCCTGCCCATGATCTCGAGATTACTGGCAGCCGTGTTTATTTTGCCACCGGTGGTGCTGCCGTGATGATCGCTGATCCAAAGGATGATACTTATCGCGATTCTTTAGCACAAGATTTGTATGATATGGCCAGAATAGTTGATACCTGTGAAAACATTCATTTCTTTCAGCGAACATGTGTTTTAAGAGATATTGAGAATAATTACGAGATGGATCTCAATACTACTTATAACGCTGTTATGGGTACAAAAAAACATGTAGGCGCGAGTTGGACTGAAGCTTGGCATCTTGAAAAAACACTCGAACTCTTGCATATGGTAGCTGGCAGCGAAGAAGCTTGGCGTGCAAGACCATTTGTTAGTCAATCGAATTGTTTTGTGGTGCCGCCAATGAAATTTGCAGAAGAATCACTTGAGTGTCTTCGCATTGCAGTAGAGGGTGGAATGCCTGTTTTACTCCTATCGGCTGGTCAGGCAGGAGCCACTGCTCCGCCTTGTCTTGCAGGTACAGTGTCACAAGCCTGGGCAGAATGTTTAGGTGGTTTGGTTTATGTGAACGCAATTAAACCAGGGGCGCCTGCAATTCTTGGAACTTGGCCATTCGTATCAGATCTGAGAACGGGCGCCATGAGTGGTGGCTCACCAGAGCAAGGAATCCTCTCTGCAGCATGTGCTCAAGTAGGGCAATATTTTAATTTACCTATGGGTACTGGCGCTGGAATGTCAGATTCTAAATTACCAGATTTTCAAGGGGGTGCGGAGCATGCATCTAATGTTGCTATTGCAGCACTCTCTGGGGCAAATATTATTTATGAGTCGGCTGGGATGTATGCAAGCTTGTTAAGCACCTGTCCCGAAAGCTTAATTCTAGATAATGACCTTTTAGGTGGTTGCATGAGAATGGTCAAGGGTCTCACCGTTAACAAAGAGACATTAGGTTTCGATGTTATTAAAGATGTATGTTTGAATTCAAAAGGACATTATTTAGGATCAGATCAAACCCTCAATGTCATGCAAACTGAATATATATATCCAGAACTATATAATCGTCTTAGTCCCGGAGATTGGCATGATGCAGGCAAACCTATTGCATTAGAAATGGCGATCAAAAAAACACAAGAAATTCTTGCTTCGCATTTTCCAACCCATATTAGTGAAGAAACAGATAATTTAATTCGTAAGAACTTTCCTATATTTCTGAACAAAGAAGCAATAGGAAGAGATAAATAAAATGAAAACAACCGCACGAGTCGTCATTATTGGGGGTGGCTCCCTCGGAGTGAGTTTACTTTATCATCTGATAGAAGAAGGATGGAAAGATATAATTCTTATCGAAAAAGGAGAGCTTACTAGTGGTTCTACATGGCATGCTGCTGGGTTATGCTCAAATTTTATTGGCAATATGACAGTCGCAAAAATACACAACTACTCTATTGAGCTCTATGACAAAATTCTGCCAAGCCAGAGTGAGACTCCATCGTCATTTCATAAGTGTGGAAGCCTAAGAATTGGTTACAGCAAACTCGAAGAGGAATGGTTTAATAATCTCTTAAGTCGTTCAAAAAATGTCCCATGTGATTTTAATATTCTCTCTAAAAAAGAAGCTAGAGAACTGCACCCATTTATGGATTTTGATCAAGCTAGAATTATTGTCAATACCCCTAATGATGGTCATGTTGATCCTTCTTCTGTCGTGATGACCATGTCACAACTTGCAAAAGAGAAAGGGGCCACTATTAGTCGTTTCAATCGTGTGTTGGAAATTAATAACCAGCCCAACGGAGAGTGGGAGGTGATTACTGAGAAAGGGACATTTATCGCTGAACATGTTGTCAATGCTGCGGGGTGCTTTGCCCCTGAAGTCGGAGCAATGGTTGGAGCAAAGTTACCTATAATAAATCTTGAACATCAATATCTCATTACTGAGGATCATCCTGCATTAAAGGAGCTTGATTATGAACTGCCCGTTTGCCGAGATTCTTATTGCTCATCTTATCTTAGGCAAGAAGGGCAGGGGCTATTAATAGGTCCATATGAAACTTTTGGAGCCAAACCTTGGGCCTTAGAAGGTATGAATTGGGATTTTGATAGAGGTTTATTTCCTGATGATTTAGAAAGATTAATGCCATTTTTAGATCGATGTATGGAGCGAATGCCAATTTTCAGTGAAGTAGGTGTCAAAACAGTCATCAATGGACCCATTACTCATACTCCAGATGATAATATTCTAGCTGGTCCTCAGATGGGGCTGCGGAACTTTTGGAATTTATGTGGATCCAGCATTGGTATTGCCCAGGGAGGTGTTGGTAAATTTATGGCTCAATGGATGGTGCATGGGCAAACAGAATTAAACATGGCTTCCTTAGATAGCAGGCGTTTCGGAGCATGGGCTAATAAAGAATATTGCATAACTAAAGGTATCGAATCATATGAAATTATGTATACAGAAGTTGGTGCAAATGAAAATAGTCAGCATGGGAGAAACCGTCGATCTAGTCCATTATATTCAATGCTTGCTGATAAAGGTGGAGTTCATGGTGCTGTTGCAGGCTATGAGAAAATTCTCTGGTTCAAAAATAAAGAAATAAATCATGAAACATTAACCTGGACAAGAAGTAATATACATAAGATCGCTGCTGAAGAATGCAAAGCCGTTCAAAATGCGGCTGGCATTATGGATATTTCTGGCGCCGCAAAATTTGAAATTAAAGGAAAAGATGCTCAATTGTTTCTTGATCATCTCTCCTGTAACAAATTACCAAGTAAAAATGGCACACTAGGCTTAACTCTTTTTCATGGAAATAACGGTGGAATTATGACCGAACAATCCATTACAAAAATTGATGATAATTTATTCTATTTAGTCGGTCCCATTCTTTCTGAATATAGAGATCAACACTGGATGAATTTAAATTCTAAAGAATTTGTAGTCGAAATTATAAATAAAACAGACTCTCTCAGCAGCATTCTTCTAACAGGTCCAAAATCGAGAGAGATATTACAAAAATTAACTACAGAAGATCTATCCAATGATGCATTTCCCTGGTTAAGCTGCAAGACAGTTCTGGTTGATAGTGCACTCATAAGAGTTATCAGAGTTTCTTATGCAGGAGAGCTTGGTTATGAATTACATATGCCTAATTATCAACTTTTATCAATTTATGAATCATTATTTAGAGTTGGTGAAGAATTTGGTCTAAAAGATTTTGGAGGTTATGCACTAAACTCTATGCGAATGGAAAAAATGTACCGTTCTTGGGGCAGTGAATTTACTGAAGAAATTAGTGGCATAGAGGCAGGGATGGAGCGATTTATTGACAGTAAGAGAGATTTTATTGGTGCAGAAAATATCAGATATAGAGAGAAAAATGGCACTGAAATAAAACTTGCATATTTAATTTTTGATGATGACATTTCTTGTGATTGTTTTGGGAATGAAGCTGTATATCAGGAAGGAAAATTAGTAGGTTTGATAACAAGTGGCGCGTTTGGCCATCGCGCTAATAAAAGTCTAGCATTCGCTTACATAAAATCATCCCTAGCTAAAAAGGATAACGAGTTTCAGGTGCTTACCTCAGTCGGTATGCGTAATGCACATATTGCACTTGAGCCAATATATGATCCAAAAAATCAAAAACTGCGTAGTTAAGTAATGTCTTCTAAGAGTGACTTACCTAATGAAGCGGAGATTATTATCATCGGTGGTGGCATTGTTGGTTGTTCTATTGCTTATCATTTGGCGAAAAAAGGTGTTAAAGATGTTGTTCTTATAGAAAGAAAACAACTGACCTGCGGCACAACTTGGCACGCAGCTGGATTAGTGAGCATGTTATGGCCAACTCCAACGCTCACTAATTTAGCTAAATACTGTCATGAATTATATGCATCTTTAGAATCTGAAACAGGACAAGCAACAGGATATAAACGTATTGGTAGTGTCTCCCTAGCTAGGAATTCAGAGAGACTAGAAGAGCTTAAACGCAATTCTTCGATGGCAAAAGTCTTTGGGGTCACCTCCAAAATGATTAACAACAATGAATTAGAATCATTATACCCAGGTATTAATACTGATGGTGTGATTGGAACTTTATATATCGAAAAAGATGGTCAAACTAATCCGATAGATACCACTATGGCACTAGCTAAAGGTGCTCGTTCCATGGGAGTAGAAATTATTGAAAATACTTTGGTTGACGACATTATCGTGGAGAATGATATAGCCATAGGTGTTCGTTGTAATAAAAAAAATATTAAAGGAAAGAAGATTATTTTAACTGGGGGGCTATGGTCTCGGGATATCGCAAAAAAAATAGGCGTCAATCTTCCTCTGTATGCTTGTGAGCATTATTATGTTGTAACAGAGGCCATGTCTGGTTTGACACCAAGACCTGTGATGAGAGATTTTGATAAAGGTATTTACTTTAAAGAAGATGCTGGAAAAATGCTCATTGGGTGGTTCGAGAAAAATGCGATTGGTTGTCCAATGTCCAAAATCAGCTCTGATTTTTCGTTTGATGAATTTCCTGTCGACATGGATCATATAGAACCATATCTAATGGCGGCAATGGAAACATTTCCTGAAATAGCTGAAACGGGTATTAGGACATTTTTTAATGGGCCCGAAAGTTTCACTAATGATAATTTACATTTAATGGGGCCAACACCAGAAATTGAAAATTTTTATGTTGCATGTGGAATGAATTCAAAAGGAATAGCGGCTGCGGGAGGCCTGGGTAAGATCTTTGCAGATTGGTTAATAGATGGTTATCCATCAGGAGAAATAACTGAAACAGATGTGCGAAGAAATAACTCAATTCAAACAACACAGTCATACGTTGAATCGAGAATCCCAGAAGCACTTGGTCATACTTATGCAATGCATTGGCCTTTTTATCAATATCAAACAGCTCGTAATCTCTGGCAATCGCCTCTACATAATACCCTTACTAAAGAAGGAGCATGCTTTGGTGAAGTAGGTGGCTTCGAAAGAGCGAATTGGTTTACAAAAGATGGGGTAGATGCTGAATATAAATACAGTTATAAACGACAAAACTGGTTTAAATTCTATGCTGAGGAGCATCTTGCAGTCAGAAAATCTGTTGGTGTATATGACATCTCTTCATTCGGAAAATTTCGTGTAACCGGTAAAAATGCACAGCAGGAATTACAATACATAAGCTGCGCAAATATTGATGTTGAGCCAGGTACAGTTGTTTATACACAGTGGCTAAATGAGCGAGGAGGCATCGAAGCTGATGTAACAATTGCAAGACTAAATGAGAATACCTTTGACGTCATAACAAGTATTTCATCATTACAAAGAGATTGGTCCTACTTACAGCAAAATTTAAAAAATGACACTCAACTAACAAATATTACTCTGGATTATGGCTGTTTATCTGTTCAAGGACCTCAATCTAGAAGCTTATTACAAGCTCTTGTCGATGTTGATTTATCAAATGATCACTTCAAATTTAGCACTGGAAAATATACTGAACTTCTGGGGTTAAAAATCTGGATACAAAAGCTCTCTTATGTTGGTGAGCTCGGATGGGAACTCTTTATCCCTTCAGCTAAAGTCAAAAAGATCTACCTTGCTATTAAAGAAGAAGGTAAAAAATATGACATTCGTGATGTGGGTATGCATGCTCTTAACAGCCTGAGGCTCGAGAAAGGCTATCGTCATTGGGGGCATGATATTGCCGCTGAAGATAACCTGATAGAAGCTGGTCTTTCTTTTATCGCTAAACCAGATGCCGGTGATTTTATTGGAAAAGATGCTTTTCTGTACGCGAAATCACAGGGTTTGCCTGCTAGAAGATTAGTCCAATTTAAATTAGATGATCCTGAACCACTTCTTTATCACAACGAACCTATTGTGATGAATGAGGATATTGTTGGTTATCTGAGCTCAGCTATGTACGGCCATAGCTTGGGCAGAGCCATTGGGATGGGTTATGTTAAAGCGCCTGCACTAACTACTGAAAAACTAAACAATGCAAATTTTGAAATAGAAATTGCAACTGAACGTTACTCGGCTCAAGCTTCACTAAGATCACTTTACGATCCAAATAATGAGAAATTAAAGCTCTAAGATTGATTACCTTCTGCGACGTCTATTTGATCTTCTCGCTGTTTTTTCGTCACTAACAACGCGAAAACTCTTAATCCAATTAGAACAATCAGGATCATGACCCATCATAACATTGGCGCCTAAAACAGCCTGCATTGTCTCTGTATGGAGAGGGCTCGTGATAGCTGATGTCATTCCAGAAGCGATCGCCATCGTGAGAAAGGCCGCATTAATACCATTTCTATTCGGTAAACCAAAACTAACATTTGAAGCTCCACAAGTGGTATTTACTTTTAATTCATTTTTCAAGCGAGAAACAAGATGCATAATTTGCTTCCCCGCGCTGTTAATTGCACCTATCGGCATAACTAAGGGATCAACAATTACATTTTCATGAGAAATGCCATAATCTGCAGCTCGCTCAACAATCTTCTTAGCAACTTGAAATCTGACATCTGGATCTTCAGAAATACCCGTCTCATCATTAGAGATTGCCACAACTGCACAATTGTATTTTGCTACCAGAGGTAATACAGACTCAAGGCGATCTTCTTCACCAGTTACTGAATTCACTAGAGCTTTCCCTTGATAAACCGCGAGGCCAGCCTCAAGTGCCGCTACAATTGATGAGTCAATTGATAATGGGACATCGGTAACCGCTTGAACTACCTGGATAGCCTTTGCTAATAAAGCGGGTTCATCGGCTAAGGGTATACCCGCATTAACATCAAGCATATGAGCACCTGCATCAACCTGTGCTATCGCATCTGCTTCCACCCGACTAAAATCATCAGCTTTCATCTCTTCGGCTAATAATTTCCTACCAGTTGGATTAATTCTCTCACCTATAATTACAAACGGTTGATCAAAACCTATTTTTATTTCTTTTGTAGCTGATGTAATTGATGTTATGGTCATTAGCTATCTCCAACCCTTTAAATGAATTTTATGTTTTGTGACTTTTAGGACATAAGCGCTATAGTTTCTGCGCGCCATTTTTCTGTTGTCTCTATCTGGTTAAAACAAAATATATGGTAACCAGCAAGATTTGTTGCATTGATATGCTTGTATTTAGAAATATTAGCCACCAGATCATCTGGATGATAGGTGCTCGATCTCATTAACTCAGACGCAACTTGAGATTTTTTACGTAAAAAGCGAAGTGAATCACCTACCCCTATCCTCAATGAGGTTTTGAGTAAACGCCCTCGCTCAATCACCCCTGGTAAACCAGCCCATACTGGCAAATTAACTCCAAGATCTTTAATTTTGACTAGCCAATCACCGAGGATGTTTGCATCGAAACACATTTGAGTCACAATATAAGTCGCAAGATCTTTCTTTCTAATTAAATCAGCCATTAGTATAGTTTCATCAATATCAGGATGACCTTCTGGGTGAGCTGCTATCCCAATACTTTTGATGTTGTGATTTAACTTTCTCAGAGAATTAAGCAATTGATATGAATCACTGAATCTTCCCAATGGTTCGGGGCGATCACCTCCTGGAATAAATATACTAGAAATATTTAAAGCTTCGATCCTCTCAACAATTAATTTAAGGTGGGCGTCATCTCTGACGCATTTAGCTGCTATATGGGGAGTAACTTGAAACCCTCGATCAACTAGTTTTTCACATAGCTGCAGTGTTTCATCAACCCCTTTTGTAGGTGAGCATGTCACTGCCAAGTGAGATTTTGGTTTCAGAATTTCAAACCTCTTTTCAATGTCCGGGAAAGGGATAACTTCCATATAAGCATTTTCTAAATCACTAGCTATCCTTTTATTTGCGCCTTGTAACTTTTCCATATGAATGTCTTACTCTAAAATGTAATTTTTAATCTAAGTTGTTGCTTTACCATGGTTACGAACGAGCTTTAACAAATCATTATCAGTATATCTTTTCTCTATAGACGCAATTTCTTGAGTCAAAATCTCATCAATATCTTTGGAAGTCATGTCACTATCGTACTTCTCACTTTCTCTTTTCCATTCTGCAATATAGGCATTACTACTGCCTTTTCCAGCCCGCATCGCCGCTCTATCTATTGCCTCTTGGAAGCGATGCGTTAACATTTTTTTCTTTCTAATTCGACCCCTTTGAATCAACACTTGGGAAGGAATATCTCGCCAAAAAATAGTTATTTTCTTAATGGCCATATACAGACTTTATTACTTTAATAATTATGCTTGTGCGGCTTGACGTTCAGCTACCATGGCAACTGAAATAGCCGCGGCTTCAGCAGCATCTCGACAATACCTATCTGCACCAACTGCAGTTCCAAATTCTTCATTTAAGGGGGCACCACCGACTAAGACAATATAATTATCACGTATGCCCGTATTTACCATCTCGTCAATCACAACTTTCATATAAGGCATAGTAGTAGTTAACAATGCGGACATCCCTAAAATATCTGGTTTGTGCTTTTCCAGAGCTGCAAAATAATCCTCTACCGAGTTATTTATGCCAATATCAATTACTTCAAAACCAGCACCTTCCATCATCATGCCTACAAGGTTCTTGCCGATATCATGGATATCTCCCTTCACTGTACCTATGACCATAGTCCCTACTGGTTTTGCTCCTGTTTCAGCTAACAATGGTTGTAATATTGCCATCCCACCCTTCATGGAATTAGCTGCCAATAATACCTCTGGAACAAACAAAATTCCGTCACGAAAATCAATGCCCACAATCTTCATGCCAGCAACCAGTGCATCACTTAATACTTTATCTGCAGTCCAGCCTCGTGATAATAATATTTCTGTACCTTCTACTATTTCTTCTTTCAGGCCGTCATAAAGATCATCATGCATTTGTTCAACCAATTCATCATCTGATAAATCAGCCAAAATGATATCTTCATCATCATATTCTTCATTTGAATCACTCATAATATAATCCCTCTTTGTTCAATTAATAAGATAAGCCAAGACTATGTTAATAATCTCGGTCAGCAAATTCAGATTTTCTCTTTGCGATATATTCTAATAACGCCTCATCTATTCCAGGGTCCAAATCTGGAGCCTTATAATCAGATAGCATTTGTTTCCATTTTTTATTCGCTCGCATTGCACAATCCAAACTACCTTCTTGCTCCCATTGCTCAAAACTATTATTGTCAGCCACTTCAGATCTATAAAATGCAGCTTCAAAATTATTTTGCGTATGCTCGGCGCCAAGAAAATGTGCGCCTGGTCCAATTTCTCTAAATGCATCTAGAGCCTGACCGTTTTCAGTTAGATCAACTCCATTTAAAAGCACCTTTAACATACCTGCTTGATCAGCATCCATAATAAACTTCTCATAACCCATGGATAATCCACCCTCCAGCCAACCCGCTGTATGTAGCATGAAATTAACTCCAGCTAGAGCAGAGGCCTGCAATGTATTAGCAGATTCATATGCTGCTTGAGCATCTGGTATTTTTGACGCACAGAGTCCACCACCACTTCGAAAAGGTACACCAAGGCGTCTCGCTAATGCTCCAGCAATAGTCATAATTTGACTAGGTTCAGGTGTGCCAAAAGTGGGCGCCCCAGTTTGCATAGAGACTGCACTAGCAAATGTTCCAAATATAACTGGCGCTCCTGGCTTAACTAATTGAATATAAGCCATTCCTGCAAGCGCTTCAGCTAATATCTGAGTAACCGTTCCTACTACAGAAACCGGTGACATAGCCCCAGCTAATATAAAAGGTGAAATCATAGTGGCTTGATTATTCTTTGCATAAACAGTAGCAGAACCCAACATCGTTGCATCAAAAGTTAATGGTGAATTAGCATTAATTAAACTTGTCAATACTGTATTTTCTTCTATAAATTTTTCACCAAAAAGAATTTTGGCCATTGCAACTGTATCTGCAGCCCTATCTGGGTGTGTGACTGAGCCCATAAAAGGTTTGTCGCTATACTTAATATGACTGTAGATCATATCGAAATGACGTTTGTTCACAGGAACATCTACAGGCTCACAAATGGTTCCACCTGAGTGATGGAGATGTGGACTCATATACGCTAATTTAACAAAGTTTTTGAAATCTTCGATGGTGGCATAACGTCGCCCTTTATCTAAATCGCGGACGAAGGGTGACCCGTAGGCAGGAACTAATACTGTTCGCGGTCCACCGATTATTACATTACGCCGTGGATTTCTGGCATGCTGAGTATATTCACTAGGTGCAGTTGCTTGAACAATTCCACGACAAAGTCCTTTTGGAAAGCGAACACGCTCACCATCAATATCAGCACCAGCTTCCTTAAACAAGGTTAAAGCTTCAGGGAAATCTCGAAAATCTATGCCAATTTCTTCGAGCAAAACTTCTGCATTATTTTCGATCAGAGCTAAACCTTCCTCACTTAAAATCTCATAATAAGGAATATTACGTTCTATAAATGGTGTCGAACTGACCGAACTAGATTGACGTGCTGCCATTTTCGAGCTTCTGCCGCCATGCTTTCTTCGACGTTTTCTTTCAACCATTTCTTGCCCTTTCTGAGATTATTCGATCCTATCAATATCGAGTAATTTAATTACTTAATTTTATTCGTGATTTTCTGCTAGATCCAAAGTAATTGCTTATTCAATAACGACATTATTATGTATAATAACGACATAATATTAGCTCAATATTATAAGTATTGCACTATGCGTAAGAATCATAAAAACCTTTACTCATGCGAGAATCAAAATCAATTACTTCAGGTAATAAGCAAAAAATTATACGTAAGCATTTCACCACAATATGGGACCAAAATTTGAGAAAAACCAATTTCCTCTTTAGACTGCTCGCCTTAGAATAAATAGCATTAATCACATTAGGCAATATTGCCAGGAAAATATTATGACAGACTACCTCTCTGATCTCGAAATAGCCCAAGCGGCATCTAAAAAACCGATCACAGATATCGCAGCCAAAGTAGATATTCAGGCAGCTGATTTAATCCCTTATGGTAATGATAAAGCCAAACTTACTTATGAGAGTATTGATGCACTGAAAAATAAAAAAGATGGTCGCCTTATTCTCGTAACTGCTATATCACCCACTCCGGCAGGAGAAGGAAAAACAACAACCAGCGTAGGTTTGGTCGATGGATTATGTCACATTGGTAAACGTGCCATGATATGCCTGCGCGAGCCTAGTCTGGGGCCCTGCTTTGGTATGAAAGGTGGTGCAGCTGGAGGTGGTTATGCCCAAGTTGTTCCAATGACAGATATTAATCTGCATTTTACAGGAGATTTTCATGCTATTGGTGCAGCACATAATCTTCTATCAGCCATAATTGACAACCATATACACTGGGAAAATAAATTAAACATAGACCCAAGAAGAATTACTTGGAAGCGGGTTGTGGATATGAATGATCGCGCTTTGAGGGACATCACTACTGGTCTTGGCGGTCCGGGAAATGGAATACCTCGCCAAGGTGGTTTCGATATTACTGTGGCTTCAGAAATTATGGCGGTATTTTGTTTAGCTACAGATCTTAATGATTTGCAGCAACGTATTGGAAATATTGTCATTGGTTATACACGCAATCAAGAGGCTGTAAAAGTAAATCAATTGAATGCTCAAGGCGCTATGACTGCTCTGTTGAAAGATGCTTTTCAGCCTAATCTTGTACAAACTTTAGAAAATAATCCTGCGCTAATGCATGGCGGTCCATTTGCAAATATAGCTCATGGCTGTAATTCAGTAATGGCTACTAAGACTGCATTAAAACTCGCGGATTACGTTGTTACTGAAGCGGGGTTTGGAGCTGATCTGGGTGCTGAAAAATTCTTCGATATCAAATGTCGCAAAGCTGGATTGCATCCAGACGCAGTAGTTCTAGTAGCAACCACTAAAGCGCTTAAAATGCACGGTGGTGTTAAAAAGGAAGATCTACAACAAGAAAATGTTAAGGCTGTTATTGCCGGTTGTGAAAATCTAGGTCGTCACATTCGTAATATTGGGCAGTATGGCGTTCCTGTGGTTGTTGCAATCAATGACTATGTAACTGACACCAAACAAGAACACCAAGCCATTATTGATTATTGTCAACAATTTGATGTGGCTTGTAAGATTTCATCACATTGGTTGGACGGTGGAAAAGGAGCTGAAGCACTTGCCACGCACGTTGCCTCAATGATTGAGAATCAACAGTCTCAATTCAGAACGCTCTATGATGATGACATGAAGCTTTGGGATAAAGCGCGGCATATTGCCAGAACAATTTATGGCGCAGAAGATATAATCGCTGACAAAAAAGTTCGAGCACAATTTGAGCGCTTTGAGAATGAAGGCTACGGTCACTATCCGGTATGCATGGCAAAAACACAGTATAGTTTTTCAACAGATCCACAACTCACCGGCGCACCCAGCGGTCATGATGTACCTATAAGAGAAATTCGTTTAGCAGCGGGGGCAGAGTTTATTGTCATCGTTTGTGGCGATGTAATGACTATGCCAGGATTACCAAGAAAACCTGCTTCTGAAAACATCGGAGTGGATAATTTAAAAAATATTACAGGTTTATTTTAAATAATAGTAATAGATAGTTATATTCAATTGTTGTTTTTAAGCAACAAAAATAACAAAAAACTGTAATTATTGAATAATTTACTTGTAGTTTTGATCCAACTACTTTAAATTTCATGCATTAGTGTGTCTATTTAACTATCTTTTTTTTATGGATGGTAAAAAAACACATAATTAACTAAGTAATGTTTTATATAACTAAGCACAACAGGCAAATAAAAAAGCCGCGGGGGAAACCAGATATGCTTAAGGTAAATAAGGTACATCAAGCAGTACTTTTCGCGATGTCAGCGAGCACAGCAGCTTCTGCAGTGCATGCGCAGGCCATTGAAGAAATTACAGTTACTGCAACAAAACGTTCAGCCAGTATGCAAGATATTCCTCTTGCCGTACAAGCAATGGACGCACAAAGATTAGAAGATGAAAATATTCAAAGTTTCAGTGATTACGTAAAATACTTACCAAGTGTTAATGCTGGTGGACGTGGACCTGGTCAGAATGAGATATACATTCGTGGTGCCGCAGTCGACGCAATCAATATCACTGTAGCAGAATCGCAAGGTTCAGCACCGAACGTTGCGTTATATCTAGATGAACAGCCAGTTACTTCTGGTGGTCGTAATTTAGATGTTTACGTAACAGACATGGAGCGTATCGAGGTACTTCCTGGTCCTCAAGGTACACTTTATGGTGCGAGCTCAATGGCTGGAACGGTAAGATTAATTACTAATAAGCCAGTAATCGATGAGTTCCAAGCGAGCTTTAATGGTGGCTTCGCCGCAACAGACGGCGGTGAAAACTCAAACTCAGCTGAAATGATGCTTAATATTCCTCTAGTAGAAGGAAAAATGGCCTTCAGAATGGCGCTTTATAACGATAATCAAGGTGGCTACATTGATAACGTAGAAGGTTCATTTACAGCGAGTAATGCTGTTAACCCTACATTCCCAAAAACCACGGGTGTCAAATATGCGAAAGACACTAGGTTCTTTAATGGCACAGAAATAAAAGCAGGAACAGTCATTCCAGTTAGCTATCAATCTGCAAATAACTCATCAACTGCAGAAGATGACTTTAATGATGCACATTATGCTGGAGCCAGATTAGGTCTCAAATGGATGCTCAATGATAATTGGGATCTCCTTTTGCAAAATACAACACAATCTCTTAAAACAGAGGGTGTATGGGACTATGATCTCGCAAAAGGCGATTTAAAAGTCTCACGCTTCACTCCTGATAAACTTGATGACTCGTTCACGCAAACAGCCTGGACTTTAAATGGCTCAATGGGCGATATAGATCTAGTGTATACAGGTGCATACATGGATCGTTCAGTTGATGCCCAACTAGACTACACTGGATATACCAATATCGGTGGATCTATATCAGGTTATCAATGTGAATACTTAACTGGTGCCGGTTATTACACTGGTGCAGGTGTAGGGGAAACTCTACAAGTTGGAGTACCAGGAGATGTAAAAGGCGAAATCAATCCTGGCTTGGATGGTGACGGAAATCCTTATACAGTAGCAGCAACAGCTGATTACGTAGCGCCTGTCAATACAGTAGCAAGATATGCTTATGATCCGACTTTAAGTGGGAATCCTGGCGTAATTGAATGCGGGACACCTGCAAACGCAGTAGGACTTCAAAACGAAATGACACGTTTCACCAGCGAACTTCGCTTTGCAACAAATTGGGATGGTATCGTGAACATGCAAGGTGGTATGTTCTTTGAAGATTTTGAAATTAAGCATATCGGTAATTTCAATTACTTAGCTCCTTATGAGGCAGGATTTGCGCCAATTAATATCAATGCTTCACCTGGAACATTTGGAGGAGCTTCAGCTAATGCAAGAGGTGTTACATCTGCAGCTACTCAATTCAGAAACGATAATCTCAGAACTGAAGAACAGTTTGCTTTATTCGGTGAAATTGATTTTCAGCTTAGTGATGAGCTAAATGTTGCTGTAAGTGCCCGTAAGTATGATCTAGATTATAACTTTACAGGTTATGGAGCGTGGAGATACGGTAATCGACCATTGTTGGTTGATGATGCTGATCCAACAAATGATGTCAGACCAAATGTCACTGGTGGACGTGATTACGCAACTAAATTTACATCAGCAATCAGACCGCTAAATACCAAAGACACTATGATGAAATTTACTTTGTCTTACACGCCAACTGATGATCTCTTAGTCTATGCGACTTGGTCAGAGGGCTACCGTCCGGGTGGTTTCAACCGTGGTGCTGCTAAGATGGGTGTTTACAATGCATCGGCAAATAATATTGCAAATGGTCCTAAATATATGGAAGATAACCCAACATCAACAGCGTCTCCAATAGCTTGCGGTACCAAAGGAGCTGTTAATGAAAACATGAGTACTGGCTTCCCAGGTTACTGTTTGCCATATGTATTTAGATCTGATGTTATGGAAAGCACTGAGTTGGGCTGGAAAGCAACCATGTTTGATGGTCGTATGCGGTTTAACGGTGCAATTTACATGATTGACTGGAAAGACATCCAAGTATCTCATTTCGATTCACAAAACATCTCAATATTTACACTCGTTGATAATGGTGGAGATGCAGAAATCAAAGGAATGGAAGGGGATATCACTTGGGCAGCAACAGATAATCTAACTATCTATGCAGCTGGTTCCTTTAACGATACTGAGTTAACTAGAGTTGACCCAGCATTTGCTCTTGTTGTTCAAGACGAAGGAAGAGAATTACCTTTGACTCCTGAATCGCAATATACTATTCGTGGTAAGTACGAATGGGAGACAGCTGAAGGAAACATGTATTATCAATTGGGTATGAAGCATGCAAGTAAAGCGCTTAACTCAATCGTAGATACTACAGATGAGCCAAATACATATCAAAAAGCTTACACAGTACTTGATACTTCACTTGGTATGAAAAACATCAAAGATAACTGGGGCATGGAATTCTATATCAAAAACTTGACTGACGAACGTGCGCAATTGCATATCAACAGACAAGACTTTTTTGAAAGAGTTACTACTAACCGTCCTCGTACAATGGGTGTGAGAGTCTCTTACGACTTCTAAGTCATCCACTAGCGTAGATTGTATATACGCATAGGAAAATAAGGCGAGCTTAGGCTCGCCTTTTTTCTTAGTGTTTGCCAATAAATAATTTTTATTAAGTTATGAAACAGAATTTAAATCTCGAAGAAGCATTGGAAGAAGCCAGATTTTTACTTGAGCATAGTCGCTTGGTTGAAGCGGAAAAGAAGACCGAAGAAATTCTTATTCATTTTCCAGAAAATGGCCAAGCACTTTATATCATGGCTGTGTGCCAAAGATATCTGAATCGACTTGAAGATGCGCTTGAAACTCTAAGGAATTTAAAAAAAATTCGCCCAGGTTATGGTCGCGCTTTTCAAGAGGAAGGTCATGTATGCATGGCTGCTGGATTTATGAGTCAGGCTCTATTTGCTTATCGACATGCGGTAAAACTAAATAACTCATTGATTGCCAGCTGGGCTGGGTTAACTAAAATCCATACTAAACAGGGTAACTTAGATAGTGCCAAAATTACCCAATTTGAATATGAAAAATTAAAAGCACTGCCCACTGAATTACTAAGCGTGCGAAATATGATCGCAGAAGGTCATACCTATAATGCAGAAAAGTTATGTCGTAAATTTTTACTAAAAAACAAAAAAAATGTAGAGGGTATGCGGTTGCTTGCTAGTCTTGGTGTGGCTGCTGATGTTTTAGATGATGCTGAATTTCTTCTCGAGAAAGCACTGGAGTATGAACCAGATAACACTTTTACGAGGCATGACTACATGGTTGTTTTATATAGGCGACAGAAATACAAACAATCTCTCGAACAAGCAAAACTACTGAAAAATAAAGAGCCTAATAATCTCAAATTTCAAATAGCATATGCCAATCAATGTGTAGCAGTCGGTAACTATAAAACTGCTCTTAAAATATACAATAAAGCAAATAAGATAACTCCAAATGACCCAGAATTGAGATTAGTACACGGCCATGCACTCAAAACTATAGGTAATATCAAGGAAGCAATTGAGTCTTATCGTAAAGCTTATACGGCAAAAAACGATTATGGTGATGCTTATTGGAGTATGGCTAACTTAAAAACTTATATGTTTACAACGCACGAAGTTGAATTGATGATAACCCAAGAAGGTAAGGAATCCACTTCAATAATTAATAAAATCCATCTATGTTTTGCTCTTGGTAAGCACTATGAAGATATAAAAAATTTCAAGAGCTCTTTCTTTTACTACGAACGAGGCAATCACTTACAAAAAACAAAACAACATTATACAAAAGAAAATATGCATAAAATTCTTGGTTTACAACAAATACACTGCAACCAAAAATTATTCGATCAAAAACAAAATAAAGGTTTTCCAGCTCCAGATCCCATATTTATCGTTGGGCTACCAAGAGCGGGTTCCACTTTACTCGAACAAATTCTAGCATCACATTCTCAAGTTGACGGTACGCATGAGTTACCTAATATACCTGCACTTGCTTATAAATTAGCAGGCAGAAAAACTATTAATGAAACACCTGATTACCCAGCAAATCTGCTGACTTTAGATGATAATCAATTACATGAATTTGGTAAAAACTATATCGAGGAAACTCGTATTCATAGAAATAAGGCGCCTTACTTTATAGACAAAATGCCCAATAATTTTCGCCATATCGGTCTCATTCAACTTATACTCCCGAATGCCAAAATTATTGACGCAAGACGCAAACCCATGGCCTGTTGTTTTAGTGGCTTTAAACAATTATTTGCCAGTGGCCAGCAATTTTCTTATGGATTAGAGGATATTGGTGCTTATTATCTAAATTATCAAAATCTAATGGCTCACTGGGATAAAGTGCTACCAAATAAAATACTGCGCGTTCAATATGAAAATGTTGTAGCTGATCTCGATCATGAAGTAGAACGGATACTTAAATATTGCCAATTACCTTTTGAAGAGAACTGCATCAATTTTCATCAAACAGCCCGAAATGTTAGAACTCCGAGTTCTGAGCAAGTCAGACAACCAATATATAAGAGCGGATTAGAGCAATGGAAAAACTTTGAGCCGTGGTTAGAGCCATTGAAAAATATGCTAGGTGATCTTGTATAAAAATAGTTACAATAATAATTAAATGTTATAGATATAATCATATCTAAATGGAGAAACTGCAGATGTCAGCTACACAAAATAGTAATTTTATTAATGGTGAATGGTCTAATAATGGTCAAGCATTTGACAGTATCAATCCTTCTAATATAAATGATTGTCTTGGTTCATTCAGTGCCGCTACCAGCGATGATTGCAATTTAGCGATCCAAAGTGCGAAAAATGCATTCCAAAAATGGTCTCTTAGTTCACTGGAAGAGCGTAAAAAAATACTTGATTTTATTGGAAGCGAACTGATCGCCAAGAGTTCTGAACTTGGAGAAATCATTGCCAAAGAAGAAGGGAAACCACTAGCTGAGGGTATTGGTGAGGTATATCGTTCAGGTCAGTTTTTTCAGTACTTTGGGGCAGAGGTTTTACGCCAAATGGGTGAAATAACTTCATCGGTGAGAGCTAATATTAATGTTGAAGTTACTAGAGAGCCTTTGGGAGTTATTGGAGTAATTACGCCTTGGAATTTTCCTATTGCCGTTGCCGCATGGAAGATAGCACCAGCACTAGCCTATGGAAATTGTGTGGTACTTAAGCCTTCTGAAATTGTACCAGCCAGTGCTGTTGCTTTTGCGAAAATTATGGAAAAAAGTGGATTACCTAAAGGGGTATTTAATTGCATACAGGGTCCAGGAGCGCTTGCTGGTCAGGCACTTTCTCAATCAAAAGATATTGATGCTATATCTTTTACAGGCTCTGTCAAAACAGGTAATGCTATAGCTCAAGATGCAATTAAAAATATGACGCGCGTTCAACTGGAGATGGGTAGTAAAAATGCTCTAGTAGTACTTAATGATGCTGATATGGATACTGCTATTCAATGCGCTATTAATGGGGCATTTTTTGGTACCGGTCAAAAATGTACTGCTTCCTCTAGGTTGATTGTTGAGGCAGGTATACATGATCAATTTATTGAAAAAATGATTACGGCAACTAAAGCATTAAAAGTTGGCGATGCATTGGATAAGTCGACACAAATAGGTCCAGTAGTTGATGCACGTCAATTCAATCAAAATAAAACATACATTGATGCTGCGATAACTGCTGGTGCAAAAATGGTCGCTGGTGATGAATCTATGCAGTTAGCTAATGATGGTTTTTATATGCGCCCTACTCTATTTATTGACACCAATAATCAGATGAAAATTAATCGAGATGAAGTGTTTGGACCTATTGCTTGTGTTATAAAAGTCAAAGATTATGCAGAAGCATTGGAGGTATCAAATGATTCAGATTTCGGCTTAACCTCAGGAATTATAACGCAATCACTAAGAGATGCCTCACACTTCAAGCGCCACTCATCTTCAGGTTGTGTTATGGTTAATCTTCCAACAGCAGGTACTGATTATCATGTTCCTTTTGGTGGCAGGAAAGCATCAAGCTACGGTCCACGCGAACAAGGAACCTATGCCAAAGAATTTTATTCAATAGTGAAAACCACTTACCTCTCATCATGAAAACTATATCTAATAAATTGAGGATTATTAACTCATGAATGTGCATGATATCCTTATCATAGATGGTCTTCAGTATGTTAACTGGAATCGAGAGCTTTTTGAGCAGGCAAAACGTGGTGGCGTGAATATTATTCATGTCACTATCGCCTATTGGGAGAATAAAAAAGAAGTAACAGAAAACATAGTAAATTGGGACAAAAAATTTAATGATCATGCTGACCTCATCATGCCGATTAAAATTGCCGATGACATCACTACTGCAGAGAAAAATGGGAAAATTGGCATTATATTCGGTTTCCAGAATTGCTCGCCGATCGAAGATGATGTCCGTCTAATTGAAAAAATGCATCACATGGGTGCGCGTATCATGCAACTTAGCTATAACAATCAGAGCCTCCTTGCGACAGGCTGTTATGAGGATGGCGACTCCGGCATTACACGATTTGGCAAAGTAGCAATCAAAGAAATGAATCGTTTGGGTATGATTATTGATATGTCCCATAGTGCCGAATTATCTACTTTAGAAGCCATAGAGATCTCAGAAAGACCAATTGCAATAACTCATGCAAATCCGTCCTCTTTTCATGATGCTTTGAGGAATAAATCCGATACAGTACTCAAGAATTTAAGTCAGTCAGAAGGTATGCTGGGCGTAAGTCTTTACCCATTTCATCTGGCTAATGGGTCTGCTTGTACCTTGGAAGATTTTTGTAACATGATTTATGATACAGCTGAATTGATGGGTATCGATCATATTGGCATAGGCTCTGATCTCTGTCTTAATTGGGATTATACAATCTTAGAATGGATGCGAAGTGGCAGATGGTCTCTCACACCAGATTATGGTGAAGGTACAGCAACTCAACCAACATGGCCAAAACAACCTGCATGGTTTGAAAATAATCTAGGTTTTCAAAATATAATTGACGGGCTCAAGGCAACCAAATTTAGTGATGAAGATATTAAAAAAATAATGGGTGGAAATTGGTACAATTTTTTCAAATCTTCATTCACCCCTCTGGATACTATAAATAATGGGTAATCTGAATCATCAATTCGAAGCAAAAGATATTGGTCTAAGAACTCCTGAAGTAGTTATGGATCTAAAACGTCTAGGGAGCTTTTATCCCTATAAATTAAGCTTTATGCGCAAATTAATTCGTAAGTTAATGACTGAGAAATGGGATATTAGTCTTACATTATTTAATCTAGATAAAGATGGTTTCGGTGAAGCGGTTTATGAAATAAAAACACCATTAAATAATTTCCATTTTGTTGTTTTTGCCAATTTTCTCGACCCAGAACTTCGAAGTGATAGAGTGATAGCGGAAGCATGGGATATGACGGTAACGCTTAGGCACGGAGTCTTCAATCCAAAAGATCTAATATTTCTCAAAGAAAATGTTCCACTCCAAGAAAAAGGAAGAATGACTTCGAATAGTGTTGTTCTATCTAGAGCTAATAAAAGTAGTCGCAATTTTGATTACGTAATCAATGAACTGAGCTCTGGAAAACAACCCTGTATCAAAAAAATTAACGAAGTTGGTTATCTGTATCGCACAACAGCGGTTTATGGTAGTGGAAAATTTGGTATGGCCGATTGGGATAAAGTTAAAACATCGTATGCGGATTTTTCAGAGCCATTTTCTGCTGAAATGTTTTCATGCTTCTTGATTAGACAATTTAGCTTGGATCAAGCAGATCACATAGCGCATCAACGTAATCCAAAGACAGCAGTTAAACTCAATAAGAGCATCAAAAGGTACATTGGTATCGGTAATGCCACTGGGCTTGGGATGGCGCCATTTCTCATCAAACATCCACTTCTAATTAATAACTGGATTGAAACTCGCGAGAGAGTCTTGGCAAAAGTATTAAATGACACCTCTCCAGATAAAAATAAATTAGCATCATTTCTGTTATTAGTAAGTCGAGCCATCATACATCTAAATCAAATAACAACTAACAACCTGACACAGAAAGAAATTAATATCAACGTAAGTGATGACCTCAGCTTAATAGCTAATTATGTAACAGAACAACAAGATAAAATAAAAAAATGGCAACAAGTAACTCAGTATGTGATAGAAAATTTTAGCATTGAAGCTCAAGAATTGATCAATACAGTGCTCATCGAGATTTATCCAAAAGAAGCGCTACTATTTGAAAAGAATCAAGAAATTGAAGAAATATATGATCTTGTTCCTGAAATGAAGTTATCTAAACTAAAAACCATTATCCAAAATCAATATCAATGGGCCTTAAAATATAATTTTAAATCAGAAAATGCTGATGCCATTTTTTGGTATCGATCTGAAGAGAAAATGGAACCTAGACTGGGTGAAAGAAATATAGATAAAGGTGCAGATAAAGAAATGCTAATTGGCATTGCCAGATCCATAGAACAATGTTATTCCACAATACAAAATCTATCGCCAGAACTAAAAATTAACAATGTTGCAGAATTTATTTTTGCACATCCTGAATATCGTCAAATAATACGGCGTATACAGACTATGTCAAAGACCACTTATGGCGAAATTCAAGCCAATTTAAACGACAAAGATGTTCTACCAATTCATTTATTAAGATGTAAATTATCTTTTTTTGGAGTTGGGAAGTTTGATCCAAAATCTCGACTTTGGGTTAGAAATACGATGTTTCAAGGTGCCCCCATTGTTAGTGATATAAATAATGAATATAAAGATGAATGGTTCTTCCCGGTAATGCCAAATATTGAATCGAGCAAAGGGAATGAAATTCATTAGAATTTCAGTAAATGAATCTAAAGCACTGCTAACACGTGTTTGTGAATCACATTATAAGCATCAATATGATTACGAGGATATTGCAGCCATCGTACAATGGCTGGAATTACATGATTTGGATGGAATCAGAACACTTTTAGATGAAATAAAAAAACCACTACAAAAAAATAATACATTAACAAAACACAAAAAAGAGAGTAAGCAACGTCTAATTCTGAGCGATAACAGTCAAAATATTCTTCACAAGATCAGAATTTTCAGTGATTTAACATTAGCAAAATGTCATGAGGATGGGCTCTGCTTTACTACTATAAATAATATTACTCATCAAGAAACTATCCTTGTCAATCTTAAAAATGTTAGCGTGCGAGGGTATCACGCTACAGCTTGGTGGATAGAAACTGAGCAAAAGCATTTACATATTGCAAAAATTACTCCAAACCAAGATTATCCAATTTATAAAACAATCAAGTTAAATAAATATGCTGTAAATCTTCAACCTTATCTGAATTTAATTTACTCCAAGAATGATATTCAATCCCTCAAATCATATACCAGTGAACATGAAATCCAAGGTGAATCTATAATACAGAAAGTAAATACCCATGATTTTAACGAGCGTTTGTATCAGAAGATTAATGATGGTCTTGAGATTAAGTTTGACCACTACCAACAACTTACTAGAATTGCTGATCTAATACTTGTTGAAGCTAGTGAAAAATCAAGGCAAGGAGCAGGAGAATAATGTGATTGATTTTACTTAAATTCACTATTGTAAATAAGGTATGATTGTTGTTATCAACAGCATAATGTCCCTACAATCCAAGAAATAAGCTAATGAACTAATTAATCTGATTAAATAATTCATTGAAATCTCTTTACATCAAGGAGCTATAATTTTGAGTAAAACGCCCTTATCAGAACAAAAGATAATATCAATAAATACAGAAAAATCAGGTTTTTATAAGGGTTTCAATAGAGTTGTAGCTGTAATACCAAAACTACTTATTATAATGTTGATCGCCTGGGTAGGATTTTCGCCATCTTCAGCAGGACAGGTATTACTTGAGTTGCAGAATTGGTCGACTCAGACATTTGGTGCTTGGTATATCTACGTAACCGCTTTCTATACTCTTGTTTGTTTGGGTCTTTGTATCTGGCCAAGGACGGCTTATGTTAAATTAGGCAGGCCAGATGAAATACCTGAGTTCACTACTTTCTCATGGTTGTCTATGATTTTTGGTGCTGGTATTGGAATAGGTATGCTGACTTATTCAACAGCGGAGCCGATTACTCATTTTGCTAACAGCCCCGATACCATCAGAGGTTTATCTGACGGGCTGGACATAAATAATGTTCGAAATGCTTATAAGTGGGCTATGTTGCACTATGGTTTAACTGCTTGGGCTTGCTTTGGTGTGGTCGGTCTGTCTCTCGGATATTTATCATATAATCGTCAATTACCCTTAACCATAAGGAGTGGGCTTGAACCTCTATTTGGTCAGACCATGTCTGGTACTATAGGTAATGTTGTCGATATTGTTGCTATCTTAGCCACCATTGTGGGATTAGGCGTAACAATAGGGTTTGGTGTATCACAATTTGCCTCTGGATTATTTAATATTACTGGTGCGAGTTGGCTGATTGATAATGGTGGTAAACCTACTCTAATGGCTCAATTATTTGGCTTAAGCTTGATCGTTTGCGCCTCATGCATATCCGCCTTATCCGGCTTAAAAAGAGGAATAAAATGGTTATCAAATATCAATATGAGCTTATCAATCTTCTTAATTATGTTCTTTATTCTCTTTGGGGCAACATTGTTTGCCTTACAAACATTTTTCTTCACCATTTGGGATTACCTGGTTGCCTTACCAATGATGTCAATAACAGTCTGGAAAAATTCTGGTAGTGAAACATCAATTGCGCTGCAAGATTGGCAGGGAGCATGGACAATTTTCTATTGGGCTTGGTGGATCGCATTCGCACCATTTGTTGGATTATTTTTCGCACGTGTATCGCGAGGTCGAACAATTCGTGAGTATGTTCTTGGCGCTATGATCATTCCTGTTCTAATTTGTTTAGTGTGGTTCAGTTTTATTGGAGCTACGGCAATAGATATGGAGCTTTCTGGTTTAGCTCAAGGTGCGATTGTCAATGCAGATATTTCAGCCCAATTATTTAAAACAATAAATCTCATTCTCACGCCTGAACTGGCAGTCGGACTTTCTATTCTGATTGTAACTTTATTAGTGACATTCCTAGTTACTTCAGCTGATTCAGGTATCCTAATAATTAACACTTTAGCTTCGGGTGGAAGTCAAAATCAAAAACAAGCTAAGCATATAATTATCTGGGGCTTATTATTCTCAATGCTTATAGGTGTATTATTGACCGCTGGTGGAATGGATGCATTACGCTCAGTAATGATAATTGGCGCACTTCCTTTCTCAGTAGTCATGGCCCTTATGGCAATATCTCTGATTAAATCTTTAATTAGTGACACCAGATCAATAAAAGAATAAATACAATTCTCTTAATCAGAATTGTCGTTTTGATAAGTATTATCGCATAACAAATGGATTTGCCATGGGTTCATTAGAAATGTTAATCCAAGTAGTTTTTGTCCTAAGATAATCATTTATTGATTGAAGTCCAGCCTCTCGTGCGTAGCCAGATTGTTTATAACCACCAAATGGAGCTATTGGTGAAATGGCACGATAACTATTGATCCAGCATATGCCAGCTCTGATCTTCTTAGATACTCGATGAGCTCGTGCCAGATTATCAGTAAACACACCAGAACCAAGCCCATAATCAGTATTATTTGCCATATCAATAGCCTCTTGCTCTTCACTAAACGTTAGCATTGACATAACTGGTCCAAACATTTCAACTTTAAGTGTAGCAATAGAATCATTATGACAATCTACCAATGTTGGTTCGAAATAATAACCCTCGCCATCTTTTCTCTTACCCCCAAATATAATCTTTGCGCCCTGTGACTCCGCCTTCTTAAGTGTCACCTCAATCAATTTAATTTGTTGCTCGGTACACAAAGGTCCAATATGTGTTTCAAGGCTGGTCGGTGAACCTACCTTAATTAAATTAACTTTTTCTATGAGTTTAGCTATTAATTTTTTCTTGATTGCTCTGTGAACCAACACTCTCGAGCCAGCCACACAGGATTGTCCTGAAGCACCATAATTACCAGCTATAATTCCGTTAACTGCACTCTCAATATTTGCATCATCGAAAACGAGAATAGGTGATTTACCACCTAGTTCAAGAGTTGTTACCGCAAAATTCTCAGCCGAATTTCTAATAATTTGCTTCGCAGTGTCAGGTCCGCCTGTAAAAGCAATTCGATCAATATCAGGATGAGTCGTCAAAGGAATTGCGCAATTAGCAGCATCTCCAGTAACTACTGATACCACCCCTCTAGGGAAACCTGCTGCATGAATTAATTTAGCAAAGTACAATAATGCACAAGGTGCAATTTCGGATGCTTTTATTATAACTGCACAACCGGCCGCCAGTGCTGGTGCAAGTTTTGTAGCTGTAAGAAACATCTGCGCATTCCATGGCACTATTGCTGCGACAATACCAATAGGCTCGTTCGTAGTAAAAACATGCATATCTGGTTTATCAATTGGCAAAGTCGCGCCTTCAATTTTGTCAGCTAAACCAGCAAAATAACGATAATAGTCAGCCACATATTTCGTTTGTGTAGCAGTTTCAGCTAACAGCTTACCACTATCATTGGTTTCTATTTCTCCAATTAATGCAGCATGCTCTTCAATAAGATCAGCAAGCTTAAATAATAACTTGCCACGCTCAGTTGGCAGCATTTCAGTCCATTCACCTTGATGCAGTGATTGTCTGGCTGCCATGATTGCTCGTTCAATTTCCTTTGGCTCACTATTGGCAAAAGTTGCCCACGGTTTTCCATTATGAGGATTAATACTGCAAAGCTCAATCTTAGATGATTCTATAAATTCACCATCAATATACATTGGATAATGTGGTAATTTTTTTTGCTGGCTCATAACTCTATACCCATGAATTAAATGAATTCAGGCATAACTTCATTAATGAATTTCTTAAGAGAGGCTATCTTCAAATCTACGTCCATCCCAGAATCAACCCAATAGGCAAATTCATCATAACCTAAATCCTGGTATTTTTTTATTAAGTCTTTTATTTCACCCACACTTCCAATTGCTAAATTCTTTTTTAAAATCGAGGGTGAATACATATCCATCAATTCTATTTCTTCTTTTGATAGTGCTTTTATACACGCTTGATCTACCGGTCTTTCATTCTTAAACCAAGCACCAAAATGAGCATAAAACTCACTAAAAGAGTTAGTCGCTTGTTCCAACTCTTTATTATTGTTACTCACAAATGTATGTTGAAGTAACATAATTTTTGCTAAAGATTGTCGGTTGCATTTCTTTTTAGCCTCCTGAAAACGTTTGATCAAATTTTCCACTTCTTCGTACCCCTGCCAGAGTGGAGTTACCTGTACATTACAATCATTATTTATGGCAAATTCATGACTATTTGGATCTCTAGCCGCAATCCATATAGGTGGCCCATGTTTTTGAAGTGGCTTTGGAGTGGAGGTGGACTTAGGAAACTCATAGTACTTGCCTTCATGTTTATAATTCCCTCGCCATAATCCTTTTATTGCTGGGACTATCTCTCTCAGTCTAGCACCAGCTTCCCATGCATCCATTCCTGGCATTAAGCGTTCGTACTCATAGCTATAAGCCCCTCTTGCCAGACCTAACTCCAATCTTCCAGATGTAATAATATCTGTCATTGCAGATTCACCTGCAATTTTTATTGGATGCCAAAATGGGGCAATAATAGTGCCAGTACCTAAACGAATATTTTTAAATTTTGCAGCCAAATCAGCAATATTGATAAATGGATTTGGCGCAATAGTAAAATCCATACAGTGATGTTCTCCAGTCCATATCGTATGCATTCCACCTTGTTCCGCTAGCTCACATAGTGCAATAAATTCCTCGTAAAGATCCGCATAAGATTGCTCATTATTAGTGCGTTCCATATGTGCAAATAAAGAGAATTTCATGGCATCAACTTGTTCTAAGTTTAATTGTCGAGATAAATGACTCTATGAGCCTATTAATTTCAGTCGAATGACTCATTTGGGCCATGTGTCCAGCACCACGGACAATTTTTGCTGTGCCTTTCGAACATTCTTTAGCCATATTTTGACTCATTGCTATTGTAGAATTTGTATCTAACGTACCTGTTATAAAAGCTACGGGCAAATTATTCAAAGCTAATAAACTATCAGAAACTCCCCTCACATTAGCAAAAGCATTGTAAGCTTTGATGTATCCCTCAATATTACAGTCTTGTAACCATTGATAACAAATATCGGCCAACTGATCAGATGAGTTTTTCCCAAACCAACGCTCAACAGTAGCTTCTGCTACTTCTTCAATTTCTCTCAAAGCAATTTTTTTAGCCCGAAGTTGTACTTGCTTCATAGCTTCATCACTTCTCTGATAAATACAATTCAAAGCTATCACTGCATGGCACTTATGATTAAATTGCGCCGCAAAGTTAATTGCTATAAGCGCACCCAGAGAATGCCCAATAATTATAAATTTTTCTTGTATTAATTCTTCAATAAATAAACTAACTTGCTCTATATAAGGAGCAATACCAATCTGTGAGGAAGCTAAATTGGAACTCTCCCCATGTCCTGGCAAATCAATGGCAATAACAGTGAAATTTTTACTGAGGAATTCAATTTGAGCAGTCCAACTTTCTATTCTAAGACCTACTCCATGTAGCATTAAAATTAATGGGCCTTGACCCACTTTATAATAGGCAAGATTATTTGTAGTTTTATACCGAGGCAGGATTGTCTGCATCATGACCGAGATCTTTCAAATCTTGATAGCGATCACCAATTCGGTGATGTGGACGACCACCAATAGAGCCACCTAAAACAACCACGATCTCATCTGCTCTAGGTGCATCTGCGATGGAAAACTGTATCGTTAGATAATGTGAACGACGCCCTGCATCATTTTTATCCATCAGGGGCACCATAATTGGCGCATCTGCAGGGCCGCGTGTATTGGTGAAAGACAGGTAGCTTTTGGCTCCCACTGCCTCCCGGTAATAATTACCAAATCTAAGTGTATGAATCAATGCTGATGCATGTTCTATTTCACCATCCAAACCAACAACGGCAGCTTTTCCATAAGCCTCTATTTTTTCACCGCCACCAGCTATTGATGTAATACGTTGTGTTAACTCCTCTCCTAATGGAGGGGCAATTGTTAAAATTTCTGGTTTCAAATCAGCAACATAATGACCCGCCCAAGGATTTTTTATCACTGCTGCAACGGCAAACATTCTCAGAGGTTTTTCTGCTTCGCAAAAGCCTTCAATTAGCGTTTCCTCGTCATGAATAACAAACTTTCTTATTTCTAATCCCACATAACACCTCTGATATAAAAGAAAATTACATAACTAAATTAATCTTATATGAATAGTAATCTACATCCTACATAAATCACTAAAACTGCAGTTAATCTTCTCACTACAATAGGTTCAATCCTGTGAACGCTCAGATGAGAACCAATTTGACCGCCTACAAATACAGCAAGTAACAGCCAAAAATATTTACTTTCAAGAAGATCGATATTCATCCCATCATACTTGATAAATTGCCCAATTAGACCAGCTGAGGAGTTGACTAAAATAAAAAAACTACTAAATGCTGCTATATTTTTTACCGGCAGCAGTTGTGTTAAATGCAATAATGGAGCGAAGAAAATGCCGCCACCTATACCAACCAATCCAGCAATAAAACCCAAACATGCAGCCAAAACACAACTGAATATTAATACAACTATTTTATTAAACTTTAGCAAAGAAATACTCAAATATTTTTTTCTGTAAAGCATCATTAGGCCAGAGAAAAGTAATGCCCAAGCTAATATCTTTGTAAAAAGAACTTCATCTATCATCACAAGTCCGCCGGCGAAAGCAAACGGAATTGATGAGCCCACCACAGGCAGGGTAAATTTCCAAGGGATTAAGTTATTTTGAAAGTATCTGAGACTATTTCCACTGACCACAATGAGATTACAGGTAAGTGCAATAATCGGTATCATTATATAATTAATATCGGTTAATATTAATATTGCATTGTATGTAGATCCTCCACCAAAGCCCACTGCAGCATAAAGCAAAGCAGTGCCTAAAAATGCAATTATTATGGAAATAGTTATCTCGTATTTATATTCAAAAGATTATCTTATCAATGCGTAAGTATTTTTGCAGAATAAAATGAAGCCTCTAGATCGATTTCTTTTTTCCATTTTCTTGTCATATAGAATAGTCTCTTCGTTATGAGAATAAATAATTGGCATCGTGTCTTGCAAATGATTGTTTTGATATTTGCAGGTGAATTAGTTTTCAGTTTACCTTTTCACTTAGCGCGTTTCTTTCGCCCCAGTTTTCTAGAATTATTTAATTTGAGCAACACTAATTTAGGTGATGTATTTGCAGTTTATGGATTAACAGCAATGGTCTCTTATTTTTTTGGTGGTTTAATTGCAGATAAAATCTCAGCGCGCAAGTTGATGACTATCTCTCTCCTACTAACCGCTTTTGGTGGACTTTATATGAGCACTTTTCCTAATATATTAGGAATTATGATGCTCTATGGATACTGGGGTATAACTACTATCTTTTTATTTTGGGCAGCTATGCTTAAAGCGACGAGAGAATGGGGGGGAGATTATACACAAGGGAAAGCATTTGGTCTGTTGGATGGTGGAAGAGGTTTATTAGCCTCAGTAGTCTCAGCTCTGGCAATTCTTATCTTTGCCAGTTTTTTGCCCAGTGAAATTAATCTAGCGATCACTTCGCAAAAACTAAATGGATTTCGTACTGTTATTTTATTTTATTCAGCGTTAACTGCCATTGCTGCTATTTTAATCTGGATGTTCTTACCTGAACCGAGCATAACCAGTAATCACAAGCAGAATACAAATTTTAACAACCTTATCAAGGTACTCTCAAATCGAATGGTTTGGTTACATGCTTCTATTATTATTTGTGCTTACTCAACATACAAAGGTTTAGATAATACGGCATTATATGCCTATGAAGTTCTCGGTATGAATGCAGTAGAGGCTGCAAAATTATTTACATATAGCTCTCTTGCTAGACCAATTGCAGCTATTTTAGCTGGGTTTTTGGCCGACAGAATAGCTGCAAGTTACGTTATTTTCCTTGCGTTCTTTATTTTAATATTTACATATATCGGTTTTATAATATTTGATGGCTCAGCTTCATTAGTAGTATTTATTCTTATCAATATATTTTCTACTTTCTTTATGGTGTTTGCTATACGCGGCATTTATTTCGCCCTAGTAAATGAAATTAATACACCAAAAAACATTACTGGCACCACTATAGGAATAGTTTCATTTGTTGGTTTCACCCCAGATATATTTTTTGGTTCAATTTCTGGTAGAATTTTAGATGCAAATCCAGGCATCACAGGCCATCAAAATTACTTTCTATTTCTTACTGTTATTGCATTAATTGGGGTAATTACTACTTGGTGCCTAAGAAAAGTTAATAAGTAGCTCTTCTAAATCCAAAAATAAATATATTTATTCACTTGATTCTTTCTGCTTAGACCGAAAACTATCTCTCAAAAAAACAGACAATAAAATTACGCCACTAGAGCCCAAAAAAATAGCACACAAATAGGTAAAAAAATCCCAACCAGTCATGAAACCTCCTTATTTTGAAATTGCTCAGTATGAGACTCTCCAAAATAATTACCAATGAAAAAACCAATTAAACTGATCGGTAAACAGAAAAATAAAGCATATTCTTGCCATATAGAAAATGAATACTCACCAATTGAAAATGTCAAAATATATGTACCCCAGACTTCATTATAATCACCTATTTGAGCCAAGCCGATATAAAAAGTAAGTACACTTATCAATCCAGCAGTACAACTTATCAATCCAGCAGCTGCTGTTTTTCGACCTCGATAAAACAATGCCATCAAGACAGGAACAAAAACAGTTGATGTAATTACAGTAGTAACAAAAATAAGCAGCGCCATTATTCGATCAAACTGAAAAGCAACGATGTAACCTAATGTCCAAGCAATCACAATACCAATCTTCGTGGCTTTGACTAATTCAGCATCTGTAGCCTCAGGTTTAATGAGAGGACGATACATATCATAGGAAATATTGGAACCAGCTACTAGTGTATAACCATCAATTGTTGACATTGCTGTCGCCAAAACTCCAGCAAGGAAGATGCCTGACAAACCAATTGGCAATGCATAAGTGACTGCAATTAAGAAAGCATCATTTGGATGAACATCACTGGCTAATATTCCTGTACTAACTGCAGCTAAAGCTGCTATTCCTCCAGCTACAACCAGCCAATCAAAAGTTGTCCAAATAGCAGTTGAGGTTAAGATAGCATTGCGTGCTTGACGGGCACTTCGCGCTGCAAATATACGTTGATAAAGTGAAGGATCAATAAGTACTGCTAAACTAGACGAGGCGTAAGCAAATAACAACCAGGGAGGTACTGTTCCCAATAAGTTAAAATGCCCAGCAGGAACACTTTCTTTAATTGCTGCAAATCCACCAACTTCAGAGACCAGAAGAGGGACACCGACTGCAACCGTAATACACATTAGTGAAAATTGAATCGTATCAGTAATTGCTACTGCCTTTAATCCACCTAGTAACGTATATGCCAGTGCAATTCCCCCAAGAATGAACGCTCCATAGTGAGCATCAATTCCAAATACAAATTCTGAAACTCGCCCTAATGCGAATAGAGAGGTTGTTGGTAAGCAGTAGACCATTGAACTAATCGCCCCTATTGAGGAAGTCTTTCTACCGTAAGCTTTCTCAAGAATTTCTGGTAAGGAAATAAAATTAGCTGTTCGTAATTTATCAGCCATCACAAAAGCGATAAATAAATAAAATATTAAAGTTGATAAAGCATAACCAAAAAATGCCATTAGTCCATCATTAAAGGCCATTTCTGAAGAGCCAAATAAAATATCCAGTCCATAATATGTTGATACCATAGTAGAAATTAACATTGGCGTAGTCATCCCACGTCCTGCCAACATGAATTCTTCATAACTAGAATCACGACGATATGAATAAATACCAATACTGACCAACATCACCAAATAAAGGAAAATAATTAAATAATCAATATTCGCAACGTAACTTCCCATGAGAAGACACCTGTCCTTGTGAGTTTAATAAGGTATATATGAGATTACAGTATGCTATTTTGTTGTACTAAAGCAATACTCGGATTAATATATGAAACAATGAAAAAAATAATCGGACAAGTCCATTCTGTTCATACTGGTTCAAATAATAACCTTGGCACCATTGAAGAACCATACATCGAAGTAGAGCTTGATGGCATTATAAATGACCCGCATCGTGGCTATACCAGAGAAACTTGGGCTGGGGATAAACAAAAAAAAGGTACGATAAGGCGTAACGAAAGACAATGGTCAGCTGTTTCTATTGAGGAAATTGAAGCCATAGAAACTTCTATGAAGATAAAAAATGCCATCAATGCTAGCTCATTGGGGGCAAATCTTTGTTTCTTGGGAATCCCTAATTTATCTGCCTTGCCAAAAGGATCCATACTCAAATTTCCTTCAGGAGTGGAGCTAATAGTTGAGGAATATAATCCTCCTTGTTTAGCTATGGGGAAGAAAATAGCTGCTGAACATAAAAATAACGAAAATCAATCCATTGATGACACATTGTTTTCAAAAGCTGGAAAACTGAATAGAGGAATTGTTGGCGTAATCGAAACTACTGGTAGGATAAATCAAGGTGATGAAGTTACCGTAATAACTTATGAAGAACCAGCCTGGAAAGAACGCTTAATTGACGCTTAAGTAACTTATATTTTACCTTTCAAAGGATTCTTATATGACGAATAATAATTCCTTTTCTTCGATTACCGATAAAATAGAGTACGCTAGCGGGTTAGAAAACAAACACTACATTTCAAAACAGCAATTTAAGTCAGAAAAAAATACCATCATGTTTCAAAATTGGTGTGGCGTATCTTTCGCTAAAGATATACCAGAAATAGGTGATGTTAAACCAATTAATTTTTTAGGCTTACCCTTGCTCATTATTCGTGAAAGCGATGATGTCATTAATGTATTTGAAAATACTTGCCGCCATCGCGGCATGCAATTGGTTGATAGTTCTCAACATGCTAAAAAAAATATACGTTGCCCATATCATAATTGGTGTTATGCCTTGGACGGTGCACTAATTGCAACACCCCATATTGGCGGCGTGGGGAAACATACTCATAATAATGTTAATCCCAAATCACTGGGACTAAATAAAATTCGCTCGTATATATGGCATGACATCATCTTCATAAATATATCGGAAACAGCAAATGATTTTAATGAACATTACGCACAATTAATTGATCGATGGCGAGATTTTGAAAAGCCAATTAAATTTGGAGGTGAAAATGCCTCCTTTTCGATAACTCTCCAAGCCAATTGGAAGCTGGCTGTTGAAAATTATTGTGAAAGTTATCATCTGCCTAACATTCATCCAGATCTAAATAAAACTTCAAAGCTCGAAGATCACTACGATATTGTTGATAGTGATCTTTACTCAGGCCAAGGTTCATATAAATATCATCAATTAAGCGATGATAAAGATAATGTGTTTCCTGATTTCAGTGGATTAAATGATAAATGGCGACTTAGATCAGAATATATTGCTATCTATCCCAATGTATTAATGGGGGTTCATCGAGATCATATTTTTAGCATCATCCTGGAACCTTTATCTGTGACCGAAACAAAAGAGAATATTGCTTTTTATTATGCTGAAGAGCTTGAGCCGACCGAACAAATAGATGAGCTCAAAAAAAAGAATCTATCGTTTTGGAAAAAGATATTCAAAGAAGATATCCATGTCGTCGAAGGCATGCAGAAAGGTCGTTACGGTAAAAAATTTGATGGAGGAAAGTTTTCACCTGCTATGGATCGAGCTACTCACAACTTTCACGCCTGGATAGCAAAACAATTAATTTAACTAGCCAAAAATAACGTAGAATGATTATTAGGTCATATAGGTGCAACCAGTGAAGCTTGGTACTATTAAAAAAAATGAAACATCCTGTTTAATTTTCTATATTAAAAATAATCTAGCAATAACTATAGATGCTTTGAGGGAAAAATTTGTCCTCCCTTCGAATTGTCATACGATGCAGCAATTTATCGCGAATAAATCAACTCTGCATAATGAGATTGCACATGCATTGGAAGAAATTAAAAAGACTCCTGAGCACTATGACTTAATTGATCTTAATAAGGTTCAATGGTTGGCACCAAATCCAGAAACACGAAAGATTCTTGGGGTGGCTTTCAATAACAAAGGGATTAGAAAAGAAGCTCATTTTGATGCTGGTTGCCCTAACTATTTCCTCAAATCAGCAAGCTGTTTGAATGGCCATAAACAACCAGTTTTAATCAGAGAATTTTATGGAAATACTATTCCAGAACCTGAGTTATGTTTGTTTATCGGTAAATCTGGTAAAGATATTAAAATAGAGGATGCTTTAAATCATGTCTTTGGTTACAGCATTGCTAATGACATTACTTCTCATGGCATGAAATTTTCTTTAGATAGTTTGGCCGTAACGCGTGATCCAAAAATTATGCGCCCAGAATATACTAACTGGAGAAAATCTTATGGGAATGATGAAAATGATTTATATTTCGTTTACCACACACGCTCTAAAAATTCCGATACCTTCGGACCAATGGGGCCATGGATCACAACGAGTGATGAAGTCGATAATCCTAATGATTTAAGGATTCATGCTTATAAGGATGATAAATGCTTCACTGATGACACTACAAAATCTTATACTTTCTCTATTGAAGAGCTAATCGCTGATGCCAGTCGATTTTTCACCCTTGAAACTGGAGATGTTATTAGTTGTGGAACTGCAGCTAAAGGCAATCAAGATTTTCCAAACGCCCACCGAAATGTTTTATTAAATGAAGAAGAATGCACCATTAAAATCTCAATTGATGGCCTCGGCACATTGAGTCATCCTATCAAACACACAAATTAATTAACTATGTAACATCAGGAAATGGGTCTTGCATGCCTTCATCAAGTGGGATTTCAAACGTATTCAGAGTTAGTGCGACTAAACAATAATAACCAATCAATGAGACTAATTCGATCATTCCTTGCTCATTAAACTCGTCAAATCCACGTTGGTATAGATCATCAGCAACAGAATGCGTGGCCAATAATTGCTTCGAAATTAAAAAAACAAGTTCTAATCTTTCTTCTGTGAATGATGGAATTTTATCATTTTTTAAATCATTCAATACCTCTTCTGGAATCCCAGATTGTATTGCCAATGTTTCATGATAAGCAAATTCGAATTTTGCTTTATAATGATGACCTACAATGCAGATTGCGAGTTCTTTAATGTTCTCTTCTAGTATTGTTTCATATCGAAGTGAAGCGCCAAGATTTTGAATCGCATCGCCAATAGTGTTCGCTCTAAGCCAAACACCAAACGGTCCCGTCATCGGAATATTACCTCTAGGCCCGTCTTGAATGGCTTTGGCAACTTTCATCTGAGTTGCAGATAATTGATCATTTTTTATTGGTGGTAATCTTGACATAATTCTAGAATCTTATATTTGCATTATTTTTTATAAACTTAATTTATTAGATCACATATCTATAGCAAGCTAAAAACTTCTTTGCCATCCATTAAGGTTAATAAAACTTTTGCCTCACTAATTTCTGTAGTTGGAATATTAAAAAGATTTCTGTCCAAAACAATCAGATCAGCTCTTTTGCCAACTTCAATAGTTCCTGTTTTATCTTCTAACCGCATAACATAAGCGGCATTACGAGTGTACATATCCAATGCCGTATACAAATCAACTTCTTCATTCTTACCTAGAGTTGGACCATTATCAGTATACGGGTCTTGCCTTCTTATGGCGGTTTCGATTGCTTCCAGCGGGTTTAATGAAGTCACATTCCAATCGCTTCCACCAACTAGCATTGCCCCTGCTTTTTGTAGACTTCGTACCGGATAAAATCTTTCTACTCGATCTTTTCCAACTGCATCTTCAGCATATCCAATATATGGATCTGGATAACACCAAAGGCATTGAAAATTAGCGGCAACACTCAGTTCGCCAAAACGTGAATGATCTTTATTTTCGATAAGCTGTAAATGCACAATCAAATGACGATTGTTATTTGGTCCATTCTCCAAAAAAGCATACTCATAAGCATCAAGAGCATTTCTAATGGCTCCATCACCAATAGCATGCGTATGGATTTGCACCTTCATTTTATCTAGTTTTTGGAACAATAATTCGAGTTCTTCCTGTTTATAAAAGGGCAAAAAATTACTGCCATCATTATAGGGCTTAAGCAAGGTTGAGGTGCGAGTTTCAATTACGCCATCTATGTATACTTTTACAGAATCTGGATTAATAAATTTACCACGATACTGCTCCCTTTCTGCAAGTAGCTCAAATAACTCTGGTCCTACACTCCCAGGAAGTTCGCTTATGGGAGATAAAGCCAACATCACACGTGCATTTAAATCTTCATTATCTTCAAGATTTTTATACAAGCTCGCCAAAGCATGATCCACACCTGGTTCTATAAATGCTGTTATTCCAAATTTATTTGCCTCTTTTATTCCCAGTAATAATGACTCATATTGTTTTTCTACCGTTAATTCTGGCAATACCTTGAGTATTATATCCATAGCAGATTCACGTAATGTGCCTAAAGGCTTTCCTGTATTTATATCACGAACAATGGTGCCATTAGGAGGATCTACAGTTGTAGAATTAATACCTGCTAATTCCATGGCTTTAGAGTTCACCCAAGCGTTATGTCCAAAAGCATCTGATAAGAAAACAGGTCGATCACCAAAGATCTCATCAAGCATTTCGCTCGAGGGAGCACCATCAGGAAAATCATACAATTCCCAACCACCACCTGTTACCCATCCATCTATTCTATGATCAAGATTCGTAGCACAATTATTCAATTGTTGACGGATAGATATATCTGATGAGCGGCCGTTAATTCCGCAACCAAGCTTATCTCTACCTCCATATTCAATATGCGCATGTCCGTCATGAAAGCTTGGCAGCAGCATCTTATCTTGCAAATCTATAATATTAGTTTCGCTTCCAATTAACTCCTTAATATCATTATTTGATCCTATCATCACTATAGCGCCATCATGAACCCCTATAGCTTCTGCCCATGCATGGGATTCATTAGATAGGTATATACCACCATTTATAAAAACAATATCGACTCCTTCTCCAGATGATGGCAAAGAGCATGCGTTAATTAGGGTGACAAAATAATATAATAGAAGAAATTGAATGCCCCTAACCATTAATTATCTCTTGATATATATCAGCATCGGTAGCGCCTTCGGTACCAAAAAGAAGAATTCGACTATTCTTATTTAAATTCAATTGCTCTGAAATACGTACATTACTCTTTGCCTGGATGAGTGCAGCTAATCCACTAACTGAGCATTCTCCCGCCTCTATAGAAGGATCATCTCCTACGCCCTCCGCCAACTGACGCATCAATTCAGGCACATTTTCATCAGTAATCGTCATAAAATGATCTGTACCTGCTTTAAGTATTTTCCAAGCTATTAAAGAAGGCTCACCACAAGACAAACCAGCCATCATAGTTTCTTCTTGTATATCAAAAACTGTTAATTTATTTAGTTTTGCACTTTCAATTAAACAAGGTGCAAGTGTTGGTTCAACGACAATAAATATTATTTTTTTATTTGGATAACGTTCCCAAAAATAAGCCATAATCGCAGCAGCAAATCCACCTACACCCGCTTGTAAGAAAATATGAGTAGGTAAATTTTTAGTATCTAGCTGCTGAGCAATCTCATGAGCTAATACAGTATATCCAGCCATTATATAACGAGGATATTGAGTGTATCCTTCATACGAAGTATCTGAAATAATTTGCCAGTTATTATTTGTGGCGTCCTCAATACAGATTCTCAGCGACTCATCGTAATTACCCTGAATGCGAATTACCTTTGCACCAAATTGCTCCATTGCTTGTTGACGACCTTTACTAACCTCAGCATGTATATAGATTTGACATTTACAACCTGATAGTTCGGCACCATAGGCTACTGAACGGCCATGGTTACCATCGGTTGCTGTAGTAACTGTATAATTTTTTGTATAGTCTAAGTATTTACCATTCCGAATATCTTTAATTTCAACCTTCCGACCAAGCTCTGCTTTAAGTTTATTCTGAATAAATTTCAATACACCATAAGCTCCACCCAGAGCCTTAAAACTACCAAGATTAAAACGAGTACTTTCATCTTTATATAAAATAGATTGAATGCCAATTTTTTCGGCTAAATTTGACAAAAAGTGTAACTCGGTAGGCATGTACCCCTGCCACTTAGTGATCTCTTCGATGGCCGCATTACTATCAGTAAGACTCAATGCATTCTCTAGATATTTGGGATAGGGGCTGAATATTTTATGTTTATTTTGAAAAGTCTCAGTCACTTTTTTACCCTATTTCATAAGATTAAAAGATTTGCATTAATGTATTAGCAAGATGATCTTATTATAATAAAACTGTATTCTTATTATAATAATGCCACAAATAATAAAACTTAATTTATGTTAATACGAGAACGATTGATCATAATTAAATGGTTATTGTTTATAAATTACTAAAAAATTAACTCTGGATATATTTAATGGGTACATTACTAACTTGGCCACAAATCGAACCACTGATCAAAGAGCTTAACGTACACGAGGCTATGAAAAATGCCTTTATTCAATACTCACTAGGGCACGCTGAAATACCACCAGTTGGTGAATTAATCATGGATGATCCTGAAGGTGAAGTACACATCAAATATGGTTATCTTAAAGGTGGAAAGCATTATGTAATTAAGATAGCTTCAGGATTTCCAGGTAATGAACAACTTGGAATCATTCCTGGTCAAGGGATGATGCTCTTATTTAATTTAGCTACTGGTGAACCAGATGCCATTTTAATTGACGATGCCAACTTAACCATCATTAGAACAGCCATTGCTGGGGCCCTAGCTTCACAGGCATTGGCCAATAAAGACACTGCTGAAGCTCTGATCATCGGAACGGGTGTTCAAGCAAGATATCAGGCAAAGTATTTATGCGAGTTAATGTCGATAAAAAAAATAAAACTTTGGGGCAGAGATCATAAAAAAACTCAAATGGTTAAAAAAGATCTTACTGACTTAAATATTGAAATTACAATTGAAGATCATCTCGATCATGCCGTTAGGTCATCGCGATTAATTATTACTACTACTTCTGCTAAAAAAGCCATCATACAATCTGACTGGGTAATGCCAGGCACGCATATCACCGCAGTGGGTTCAGATACGCCTGAAAAATGTGAACTAGATTTTAATATTTTAGCTAAAGCAGAGGTGATTATTGCTGACAGTATTGAACAAAATTTAATCAGAGGAGAGATCCATCAGGCTATTAAAAATAAAGTAATTGACAAATCTGAGCTTATAGAAATTGGTGAAATATTTAACCAAACAAGAGACGGTAGAACCTCTTCAGAGCAGATTTCTATCGCAGATTTAACAGGCGTGGCAATTCAAGATTTAGTGATTGCTGAAGCTGTACTCAATGCGCACAATAAAAACTGAATCCTCTTACATATACCGCCTACTTTAGGTATGGTATTTAATAGTAAATTTCAACTAACGGTCAAACCAATGTTAAAAAAACTCATCTTATTGCTTAATGTAACAATCTTATTTGCCTGTGCCAGTCAGGATATTACCTCACAATCACAACCAACATACGAACATTATAGAGCCTGTGATCTGATGTCATTAGATTTTATTTCTACCATGCAGTGTGGAAAAAGTACCAGGAATTCATATTGTTTACCTGATAATAAATGCAGTAGAAAAGGTAACAGTTTAGTAGCTTATTATGATCAACTAGCTATGGCAGTTCAAACAAATGAACTTTCTGAAATTGAAGCTAGAAATCTATTCCTCAAGCGAAACAATGCAGCTGAAGCTGAATATAATGAGGTAATGAAAAAAATAAATGCTCAGTAACTCTGATTGCCACAATAAATATAACTTATTAAGAAAATCGACAAATAAACGTCACTCGAATAATACGATCTATTTTTTGATTTTTTGTTTACTTTCCAATCTCAGTTGGAGCCAAGATTGTATAAAAGGTAACTGTACTAATGGCACAGGTACTCTAGAATTGGAAGATGGTAGTCAGTTTATTAGTGAATTTAAGAATGGTATACCTCTCGGCAAGGCGACTATTCTTTTTGCAAACGGCGACAAAATAACTGGAACATGGGAGAAGAAAGATTTCTACTCAAATGGCAATAAAACTTATCAAGATGGCAAATATGTGGGCGATTTTAAAAATAATAAACGTCATGGCCAGGGAACATTTTCCTGGTTTAATGGAGGCAAATACATTGGATCTTGGAGGAATGATAAAAGACATGGCCTGGGTATTTGCATTGGAGAAAACCTAATACATAGTCCTTGTGAGTGGAAAGATGGCATAGCTCAATCACCAAGGAAAAACTTCCCATAATTAGATTCAAGCAAACAAAATTTATTTATTCATAAAATACACCAAAGGACAGCTATCATGAAAAAATTACTCGCCTTACTAACAACATTATTGTTCTGCTCGTCTGCATGTACCGCTCAAGATAATTCACTTGCTATTGAAGAGGTCAGAAAAGCAACCTTAGCTTTTAATGTGGCTTATGAAACTAATGATGTAGATGGATATTTTGACATGTATACAGATGATGCAATGTTGTATTTTTATGGCGAGCGATGGAAAGTATCAACTTATTATGATTACTGGAAGAATGCGATGGTTGGAGCTGGTGGTGGTGTTGAGAAAAATACGACGTCAGATATACAGATAAAAGTAGCACCAGGTGGCAATACAGCAGTTGTTGGTTCTTTTATTGAGAATCGTTCACGCTCACCTGAAGGTAATATCAATGAAGAAAAGGGTTAT
>CABXJW010000010.1 GCA_902512585.1 uncultured Woeseiaceae bacterium
TACAATCAACCATGTACTCAGATTGGATCAACATTCGGTGATCCTACAGCAGAAGTTGGTTCTGTTCATGGGTCTGAGGATTGTCTTTATCTAAATATCTTTGCCCCAAAAGAGATACCCGAAAATGAAAAGCTACCTGTTATGTTTTGGATACATGGAGGCTCAAATACAATTGGCACTTCTAGTTTGTATGACCCAAGCGTTTTAGCAGCTTCTCAAAAAGTGATTGTGGTAACGCTAAATTACCGACTTGGTTTATTTGGATGGTTCTTGCATCCAAGTTTTATAACTGGAGCCACTAATTTTGAGGATCAGTCGGGCAACTATGGCACTCTTGATCAAATAGCGGCACTCAAATGGGTACAGGGAAATATAAGTCAGTTTGGAGGTGATAGCAGCAATGTGACAATCTTTGGTGAATCTGCCGGCGGTCATAATACTTATGCATTAATGTTTTCTTCACTTGCAGATGGGCTGTTCCATAAAGCTATTGCTCAAAGTGGCAGCACAAAAACATCAAGTTTAAGTGAGTCCATAAATTATTTTGATAATAATCTTCAACCGGGTAATAAGAATAGCTCCAAAGAGTTATTTAATCAGTTGTTGATTGCTGATGGAATGGCGGAAGATCGTCAATCAGCAATAATCGTACAAGATACTTTATCTAATAAGGAACAGTATGATTTTTTGATTGACAGAACAACAGAAGAAATCATCCAGACTTACTATAATAATTTAGATAATAAAGATTACATGCATCAGGTGATAAATGATGGTTATGTGATACCTGAAAACGGTATGGATTTTCAAAATACACAAAAACTTAAAGATATTCCCGTAATTATGGGAACAAATAGGGATGAGATGAAATTATTTTTGGCTTTTGATCCTGAGTTTGCCTCACAGAGATTCTCTTTAACATTTATCAAGGATCAGGATTTTTATGACATTTCTTCTGAATATGGCTCGATGGGATGGAAAGTTGCAGCTGTCGATAAGCCAGCAACGGAGTTAGCTTCATTAGGTAATAAAAATGTCTATGGCTATAGATTTGACTGGGATGAAGAGCCAAAAGTACTCTTAATGGACTTATCTCGTATATTAGGAGCAGCTCATGCTATCGAAATTCCATTTGTGATGGGAGGGATGAAACTTGGTGGCTTGGAGGATTATATGTTTGATAAGAAAAACATCAAAACGGCAACGCAATTGTCAAAATCGATGATGTCCTATTGGTCAGAATTTGCATATAACGGGGATCCAGGTAAAGGGAGAAATGCCGAGCAAATAAAATGGCATGCATGGGACAACAATAATCAGCAAGAAAAATTTATTATTCTTGATACTAAGGCTGATGGAGGTATAAGAATGAGTTTGGAGGCTATGTCTTATGCATCATTAGTTGAAGGATTGCTATTAGATCCAAGAATACCAAATGATCAAATGCGCTGTGAATTTCTGTATAAGGCTATAGATGCGAATTGGGTTATCGATGAACGAATAATAAATAGTGGATTATGTAATGTTAACTGATAGACACTTATTTTAATTCTATGCAATTTATTGATGCCAAAACGGTAGCTGGGAATTTACCTTATAAACAATTAATTAAAACTTTAAGAGAAGCTTTTAAGCAAGATATTAATTCACCTGAAAGAACACAACATAAAATTGATGCTACTAATACTCTCCTATTAATGCCAGCATGGAGTAAAGTTAGAGATATTGGAATCAAAATCGTTTCTGTTTTTCCTGAGAACGCACAGGATAACTTAAGTTCGGTTAACGCAAATTATTTTTTATTAGATGGTAAAAACGGTTCACCTAAAGCAATTTTAGATGGAACTGAGTTGACACTTCGCAGAACGGCATGCGCATCAGCACTGGCTGCTGATTATTTGGCTAATGATGATGCTAATTCCTTGTTAATGGTAGGTACTGGAAATTTAGCGCCACATCTGATTGAGGCGCACATGCAAGTCCGTGAAATCAAACGTGTAATAATCTGGGGAAGAGATTATCAAAAATCGAAATTACTCGCTCAAAACTTATCATTTAAGAATGTTGATATTATTGCTGTTGAAAGATTGTTTGAGGGTGTGAGTGACGCTGATATCATTTCATGTGCTACTCTAAGTAAATCTCCTTTGATAAAGGGTGCATGGCTCAAGCCTGGTCAACATCTTGATTTAGTTGGTTCTTTCACACCTGAAATGCAAGAGGTTGACAGTGAAGCTGTCGCTATCGCCAACGTGATAGTTGATACTTATGCAGGGGCATTATCAGAATCAGGTGAATTAATTAATGCAATAAACAATGGCGTGATAGGTAAAGAACATATATTGGGAGAATTAGCGGAAATTGTGAAAAGTGAAAAATTAGGCAGAAATGATAAAAATGAAATAACTTTATTTAAATCGGTTGGTGCTTCATTGGAAGATTTAGCAGCAGCAGAATTAGTGTTAAGGAATCTATCCAATTAATGCAAATGAATGAAAAAATTATGGAGATATTAAATGACTGAGTCAGTACAAACCAAACTTGAGTGGTCTTCAAGATTCGTTTTTATTATGGCCTGTGTTGGAGGCGCTGTTGGCCTTGGAAACATATGGATGTTTCCATACAAGGCAGGTACAAACGGTGGTGGTGCTTTCGTATTGATTTATATTGCTGCAGTAATGCTTTTAGCATTACCAGTTTGCATAGCAGAATTAATGATTGGAAGGCGCGGCGGAGGAGGTCCACCTAACGCGATTGCTAGAGTAGCAATAGAATCAGGACATACAAAACATTGGCGTTGGATGGGAGTTATTCTCGCCGGTGTTGGTGCAGTGTTCGCACTTTCATTTTACTCAGTAGTGGGAGGTTGGACGGTTGCTTTTGCTGCTAAAACAGTCACAGGTCAAATATCAGGACTTGAGGCCAACCAAATAATCAATCTCTTTGATGAGTTGAATGGTAACCCGGTAGAGCTATATACCTGGTTTTGCGTATTTATAGGAATGACTGTTTATATATCATCTAGAGGGTTGCATAAAGGGTTGGAGCAAGCTGTTAGATTAATGATGCCAGCATTATTTGTTATGTTAATCATGACAGTTTTTTATGCTGCCATTATTGGTGATTTTGCCGCAGCTTTAAGTTTTTTGTTCACGCCAGACTTTTCTAAAGTAGATACACAGATAGTGATGACTGCTTTCGGACAAGCTTTTTTTTCAGTAAGTGTGGGGTTGACTAATCTTGTGGCATATGGAGCTTACCTTAAAAAGGAGGTTAATATTCCTGAATCAGCAACTATTATATGTGGTGCTGATAGTTTAGTTGCTATTTTGGCAGGATTAGCTGTATTTCCTATAATTTTTGCTAATGGCATTGAACCAAGTTCAGGTCCAGGCTTGGTATTTCAAGCTTTGCCATTAGCTTTTGCACAAACTTCTGGCGGGCTAATTTTTGGAGCTTTATTCTTTATTTTACTATTCTTTGCAGCTTTAACATCATCTATTGCAATGATTGAAGCACCAGTATCCTGGTTATGTGATGAGACAAAATTATCACGCCGAATGTCTGCACTAACTGTTGGTGCAGTGGGCTTTATTTTGGGTTCCATGGCCGCACTATCTTTTAATGTGTTTTCTGACATAAGACCTCTTGGTGGCATTGCAATGTTCAGTGATAAAGGTTTCTTTGATATGTTCGCGACCATCGCTTCAGATATTATTATGCCTCTTGGTGGATTAATGATTGCGTTATTTTCTGGGTGGATTGTGAAAAGAAAGTACAGTCTGGAAGAACTCTTTGAAAATAAAAACAGTCATATTCATGCTATTTGGTTATTCTTAGTTAGATATTTTGCACCATTTTTATTAATTTTGCTTTTCTATCAGATTATTAGTGCTTAGTAATTTCAAAATAAAATGAATGTGAATAAAGCACTTTGGGAAACTTTGGATATCTCTATTCTTGAGAGAGAATATTCACCTAGTTCATGCGTTCCTAACTATGAAGAGCTCGTGGCTCGATACACCTCTGAATCTGAAATAATAGAGGATCAGATAAATATTACGAAAGATTTAATTTATGATCCTAGCTCAGGAGAATGCTTAGATCTCTCTACGACAGGGGATGCTAGTGCCCCAATATGCGTTTTTTTTCATGGCGGTTATTGGCAATTACTGAGTAAAAATGATGCTTTATTTCCAGCCAAAACATTCAATGATAATGGAATTGCGTTTAGTACAGTAGACTATACGCTAGCCCCAGCAGCTAGCCTTGGTGAAATGATTGAGCAGTGCAGAAAATCTATCCAATGGATTTACAATAATGCAAGCCAGTATGGTTATGATGCAGATCAAATTTATGTTGCTGGAAGTTCTGCTGGAGCCCATCTAGCTGCTATGGTTATCCTCACGGATTGGACAGAATATAATCTTCCATTAGATATTATCAAAGGCGGTACATTGTTGAGTGGAATATATGATGTTCGTCCTATTGTTAAAACCTATATTAATGAGCCATTAAAACTCAACTTACAGGATGCAAAAGACTTAAGCCCCTTATTTAATGTAAAAGAAAATAAGACACAATTAATAGTAACTTGGGGTGAGAACGAAACTACTGAATTTAAAAGGCAAAGCATTGAATTTGAAAATAAGTGGAAAGAAATAGGTAATAGAAGTATTTTACTAGAAGTCCAATATGCTAATCATTTCGATATACTTTTTTATATGTTGAATAAAGATTGTTCATTGAGGAGGCTCATGATGCGACAAATACTGGGAGAAAAAGAATGACTTTTGAATTTAAAAATCCAGAGATCATTGATATTGAGAAAGTAGATAGTTCGCCAAAACCACGACCGATGCAGGTTGGTTCAGAAGCTGCGAGACAGGAAAAAGTGAAAACTACTTCTGGTCAACCAATAACTGAGTTTGAAGGAAATGCTAATCCATATATTGATTACGAAAGTGTTGATCTGCTTCTCAGCCTTCAGCATCCTCGATCACAGGGTTATGACGAAATGTGTTTTATCATAATGGGTCAAGCGAAAGAGCTTCTTTTTAAATCAGTTTATTATGAATTATATAATGCAAGAATAAGAGTAAGTGTGGACGATTTGCCTAATGCATCACAAATAATAAATAGAACAAAAGAAATGCTGCTATTACTTACCAAATTTTGGGATGTACTTGCCACAATTCGTCCTGAGGGTTTTAAATCCTTTAGAGATCATTTAAATGTGGCTTCCGGGCAACAATCTTTTATGTTCAGACATGTGGAGTTCATTCTGGGTAATAAAAATAAAGCAATGGCATCGGTGCATAAGAATGTGGAGCATGTATACCCAGCCATTCAAGAGAACCTTGAGTCTCCCAGTTTTTACGATGAAGTTATTAGATTATTAAAAAAAAGAGGATTTGACATAGCACCTGAATGCCTTGATCGTAATTGGGCTGAGCCATACAAGAGTCATGAGAGTATTGAAAAGGCATGGCTCGATATATACAAAGATCCGCAACCAAGTAATGATTTGTATTTATTTGGGGAGTTATTAACTGAGTTAGCTGATATCTTTGCAAGATATCGTTTTCAGCATTATACAACAGTTGAACGAATTCTTGGCTTTAAGCCTGGAACAGGAGGTTCAGCTGGAGTGAATTGGTTAAAAACAATGGCTGCACATAGATTTTTTCCTGAATTATGGACTATGCGAACAGATTTATGATGGGACGAAAAGGTTAACTGAAATTATTAAATCAAAAATACCATGAACTTAAATTATATTAATAAAATGAGTATATTAGTTTTGTTGTTTCTCACAACAACAGGCTGTTATAAGCAATCTAAAGATGAAGTAACCTCGAATCAAGATAAAACGAGACCAAATATCCTCTTAATTGTTGTTGATGATCTTGGATATACTGATCTTGGTGCATTTGGTAGTGAAATAGATACGCCAAACTTAGATGCTTTAGCAAAGACAGGAATGACTTTAACAAATTATTATGTTGCCCCAACTTGCTCTCCAACTCGCGCGATGTTGCTATCTGGGATTGACAACCATCTTGCTGGAATGGGTACAATGTACAACGAGCAAGCTGATAATCAAAAAAATAAAGTAGGATATGAAGGTTTTCTAAATTTTCAGGTAGCTGCCTTACCAAACATTTTAAAAGACAGTGGTTATCATACATACATGTCTGGTAAGTGGCATTTAGGATATGACGAAGATACCAGCCCTAAAGCCAGAGGTTTCGAACGTTCTTTCGCACTCTTGGCAGGTGGTGCCGGTCATTTTAGTAATATGATGTCTATTTTAGGGTCAAAAAAAGCCCCTTATAGGAATGATGATGTATTGATTGACTCACTCCCAGAAGATTTTTATTCGACAGAATTTTATACTAATAAATTAATCGAATATATTGACAGTAACCATCAAGATGAGAAACCATTCTTTGCCTATCTTGCATATACTGCACCGCATTGGCCATTACAAGCTCCTATCAAATCTATCGAAAAACATTTGGGAAATTATGATGATGGTTATGAAGTTCTCTATAAAAATAGAATGACTAAATTAAAATCTCTAAATTTATTAGAGCATGAAATAGTAAATTCGCAACCATTATTGGAGGATAAATCCTGGAATTCTCTCAATGATGAAGAAAAGAAAAGGTCCAGTAAATTGATGGAAATCTACGCTGCGATGGTTAGTGACTTAGATCAATATGTTGGTAATTTAGTAAGTTATTTAAAAGATATTGGTGAATATGAAAATACTTTTATTTTCTTTATGTCGGATAATGGTGCTGAAGGACATCCGTTAGATAAAAGTTTTTCAGAATACGGCATTGCAAATAAATTAGATACATGTTGCGACCATAGTTATGAAAATATGGGGGCTGCAGATTCATACCTTTGGTATGGGCCAGAATGGGCTAGAGCCGGGGTAGGACCATGGCGACGCTTCAAAGGCTTTACCTCTGAAGGTGGAATACGTGCACCTGCTTTCGCACATTTTGCTCCATTGAATGATGCAAGCGTTAAAAGCAGTTTGATTCATGTTAAAGATATAATGCCCACCCTATTGGAATTGGCGAATGTAAAGCACCCTGGAACACACTACAAAGAAAGGGAAATTTTGGCCATGCAGGGCACTTCAATATTACCTCTTTTATTAAATAAAGTAGATCGCGTGCATGATCAGAATCACATCGAAGGCTGGGAATTATTTGGCAAAACAGCCGTTCGAAAAGGTGACTGGAAAATTATACAAGAGCCGGAAGATGATTATTTTTCATGGCAAACTCCGCTAGCTGACAATTATAAATGGCAATTATTTAATTTATCAGATGATCCTTCTGAATTGAATGATATTGCAGAAGACAATCCAACAAAGATGTTAGAAATGTTGGATGCTTGGCAAAACTATAAAGACGAAAATGGAATAATCATTCCAGAAAGTGTTATGGGCTTTTAAAAAAATTACCGATGGCTTTTGATCCAATTAAAGCAGGTAGATATCTGCATGAAGAGCAGTCATATAGACATGGTTTATACAGTGCATTAATAACTGTAATTATTTTAAATATTTTATGGATTTTAATTTCGATGTTTTTTGATCGTTTTTTCCCATGGATTTCAATCATACAGGGTGTTTTAATAGGTAAGTCAGTAAGAAAGTACGGTCATGGTTTGGATTGGTATCTCCCTACTATGGCAGCAGTATTTGCAATCATCGCATCTATGACAGGCAGTTTTTTTAGTGCATTAAATTTAACTGGACGTGAATTTAATACTGGTGCATGGGCGCTGTTAGACGAAATAACATGGCACACGCTAAGTACATTTATGGTGAATGAATTCGGTATAGTTGGCTGTATATACGCTTGTTGTGCTGCATTACTTGCTACTTATTATGCCAAAAGGCAATTAAATAGAGATCAATCAATTGCTTTTAGGAAGTATCAAGAAAGGAAACGGTTAAGTGAAAAAAATAACTAGAAATATTGAATTTTTCTATGATTATGTCAGCCCATATTCATATTTAGCGAATCATAAACTTGCTTCATTTGCTAATTTTAAGATTATTTACAGGCCTATACTGTTAGGCGCAGTTATGCAGGCAACTAATAACAAACCTCCTGGCTTTATACCTGAAAAGGGCAGATATATTATGAAAGACATTCAGAGGTGGGCAAAACATTATCAAATCCCTCTTAAGATGAATTCAATTTTTCCCCAAAATACATTAAATGCTCTCAGACTTGCGATTGTTTGCCAGCACGAAGATTGTTTTGAATTAGTTCATCAATCATTATTTGATGCAATGTTTATTAATAATAAGAATTTAAGCAAATTAAAAGTTTTATCTGAAATAATTCATCAGCATTCACTCGATTTAGAGTATTTCATGTCAAAAATAATGGAAGATTCTATTAAAGACGAGCTAAAGAGAAACACAGATGATGCTATTTCACGAGGTGTCTTTGGAGCACCTACTTTTTTTATCGAAGATGAAATGTTTTTTGGAAATGATCGTTTAGATTTTATTTTAGATGTTACAGGTGGCCCTTAGATATCAAATTCTGCAATAACAGGTGTGTGATCTGATGGACGCTCCCAAGTTCTTGGTTCTTTGTCAATTGAACTACCAATACAGTTCTTAGCTAAATCTTTGCTGGCTAATATTAAATCTATTCGGACGCCAGCATTACGTCTAAATCCTGCTGCACGATAATCCCACCAACTAAATGATTTTTCTACTTGTTCGAATTGACGAAAAACATCACAAAAACCTAGATCTATTATATCGGATAAAGCAGCCCTTTCTTTTGGGCTACAAAGCACTTCTTCGCCCCATTTTTCAGCATCATAAACATCCCTATCTTCAGGAGCAATATTAAAATCTCCTAATATAATGATATTTTTATGCTTGGCTTGCTCTTGCTTGAGAAATTTTATTAAAGCCTCAAGCCAAGATAATTTATAAATATACTTATCAGAATCAACTGTCTGGCCATTAGGTACATAGAGATTAATTATACGATTATTATTAATTGTGGCTGTCAGTATTCTTCGCTGGGGATCTTCCAAATCGGGAAAATCCGTCACAATATCGCTGGGCTTGTCTTTAGTAATTATTGCCACCCCATTATATGTTTTTTGGCCACTTGATATAGCATGATAACCGAGCTCCTTGAAAGCATCAGCTGGGAATGCTTCATCAAGCTGTTTGATTTCTTGGAGGGTTAGAATATCTGGATTGGCAATATCAAGCCATTCTAGTACATGACCTATCCGAACATTTAGAGAGTTCACATTCCAAGTAGCAATTTTCACTCAGTCTCTCCCGCAATACCATTTTGCCTCAATAATGGCTCAAGTGATGGCGCTCTTCCTCTAAAATTTATGAAGGCTTGCATAATATCTTTACTGCCACCAATCTCGAGAATTTCTGTTTTAAATTTTGTCGCTAATTTCTTGTTGTATATCTCACTATTCTCAAATGCTGAAAATGCGTCTGCAGCCAGGACTTCAGCCCATTTATAGCTGTAATAACCAGCTGCATATCCACCAGAAAAAATATGAGAAAAACTCATAGGAAATCGATTATATGCAGGAGTATTTATGAGTGAAATCTTCTTTCGAATCTGTTTTAGTATATCTAAAGTATTACTGATTTCCTTATTATTGTGGTCAAGATGAACATTGATATCGTATAGCGCGAACTCAATTTGCCTGAGCATCGCCAAACCTGATCCAAAATTTCTACTTTCTAACAGTTTTGTGAATGTATTTTTGGGGAGAGATTTTCCGGTTTTAAAATGTTTAGAGCAGCTTTTTAAGACTTTATAATTCCAAGCAAAATTCTCCATAAACTGACTAGGCAATTCAACTGCATCCCAGGGCACCCCATTAATTCCTGAGATACTTGGCAAGTCAACTTTCGTTAACAAGTGATGAAGCATGTGACCAAATTCATGAAACCATGTGACAACATCATCATGAGTTAAAAGAGAAATACCTTGTTTATCAGGTGGAGTAAAATTACATACGAGGTAGCCAATTGGCAAGATCTCCTCTCCATTAAGATTCTTTCTAATCACACATTCATCCATCCAGGCGCCACTTCGTTTTCCATTACGTGCGAATAAATCAATGTAAAAACCACCTATTATGCGGTTTTTTTGATCTACCACTTCAATAAATTCAACACTCTCATGCCAGACTCTTATATTTGGATTTTTCCTGAGGCTTATGCCATAAAGTTTTTTTGCTAGATCAAAAATTCCACGCTGAACATTTTCTTTTGGAAAAAACTGTTTAAGTTCTTCATCAGATATGGCGTATGTATCTTGTTTGTATTTTTCCACATAATAAGACATATCCCAGGCTTCTAATGGCTCATTTGCGAAATTTTTTAATACATTGATTTCCTTAATTGCAGTTGATCGTGTTTTCTGTGCCAGATCTTCAAGAAAATTAATTACTTCATCAGTAGTGCCCGCCATTTTTTTCGCTAGAGAATATTTAGCGAAATTTGAATAGCCCACTAAATTAGCTAATTTATGCCTTAATGATAGAATAATTTTAATATTTTCTTCGTTATCCCATTGCCTATCTTCCGCTTGATCAGAAGCTCGAGTTGACCATGCCTTATAAAATTTTTCACGAATTGGACGATTTTCTGCATGAGTAATTACGCTGTGATACGTTGGATAGTCAAGTATAAAGATCCAGCCAGTTAACCCATTCTCTTGGGCTCTATTTTTTGCTTGTTCTAATATTGAAACTGAAATGCCTTTCACTTCGTCTTCATTGATAATATTTAATTTCCAAGTGTCAGTTGAATCCTGAACATTTTGACTAAATTTAGCTTCTATTGAACTCAAGCGCGTTCTTAATTGAATGAATTGTTGTTTTTTAGATTTCGGTAAATTTACTCCATTTAGTGTAAAATTTTGAAGTTCTTGTTTTAGTAGATTGAATTTTGGATCTTGTGGATCATCAAGCTTATTTAAAATTTTTCGGTATGCTTTCTCTAGTTCTGTATTTTGTGATAATTCAGTATTATATTCAGTTAGCAATGGTAAACAGGAATTGAAGGTATTTCGCCATTCAGGTTTATCGAGGACATTTTGCAAATGACTGATTGGCGAAAAAGTTCGACTCAACTCATGTTGCATGTCTTCAATTGGTGAAACTAGCGATGAGAAGGTTATGTGATCAGAGCTTTTTAACAGGCTATTAATAGTTTTGCGATGTTCTTGCACCATATCTTGAATGGTTATTTGAACATTCTTAGCAGTCAGATTTGAAAAATCTGGAAGTGTTTTTCGATAAGAGTCTTGTTGCTTCATTTAGTTATAAATTTTTATTAAAGATAATGAATATTAGCAAAGACTCATCAAGGCAGACACTAAAATTTTAAGGAAATATAAGTGAAAAATGATTTTGATTTGATGGTTATCGGAGGAGGCAGTGGAGGGCTGGCATCTGCGCAGCGTGCGGCAGAATATGGAGCAAATGTTGCTGTCATTGAGCAAGCCCCATTGGGTGGAACTTGCGTAAATGTTGGTTGTGTTCCTAAAAAAGTTATGTGGTATGCAGCTCAGCATACTTCTTTTCATAAATTAGCTGCTGATTATGGGTTTGATATCAAAATTAAATCTCATGACTGGGCTCAACTCAAGAAAAAGAGAGATGCATATATAAAGCGGCTTAATGGAATTTATGAGCGTAACTTGAAAGCTCGAAATATCCAACTAATAAGAGGCCATGCAAAATTTAAAAATCAATCCACAGTGACGGTCAATGATATCGATTATTCGTCTCAAAAAATTGTTATAGCAACTGGAGGTAAACCTATTGTTCCAGAGATCTCAGGTGGTAAATTAGGTATAGATTCAGATGGTTTTTTTGCACTCGATAGATGCCCTTCAAAAGTGGCTATTATTGGCAGTGGGTACATCGCTGTCGAGCTGGCAGGAGTATTGGCCGCCCTCGGAGCTAAGGTCTCACTTTTCATAAGAACCAAATCATTAATTCGATCATTTGATGCAATGTTGAGTGAAAAGTTAAAATCAGCGATGCAGCACCAAGGGATTAAGGTGATTGAAAATGTAACTCCATATTCTCTAGAAGGTTTAAAAAACAATCTTTTTCTTAGGTCGGAAGATCATGAACAGTTTGGTTCCTTTGAAGAGATTATATGGGCAGTTGGACGAAGTCCAAATACTGATAATATTAATCTGTCTGCCACTGCAGTTGCTGTTGATAAAAATGCTTTTATCACAACTGACAAATTCCAAGAAACTAATATAACGAATATTTTTGCTATTGGAGATGTTACTGGCAGGGAAGCTCTTACGCCTGTTGCTATTGCAGCAGGTCGCAGACTCTCTGATCGTCTTTTTGGGGGAATGTCGGATAGATATCTTGAATATCACACCATTCCAACGGTGGTGTTTAGTCATCCACCGATTGGGACTGTTGGGATAACAGAAACAATGGCGCGTAAGAAATTTGGCGATAAAATCAAAATTTTTACTTCTTCTTTCACGCCTATGTTTTATGCTCTGAGTGATGAAGAGGATAAAATACCAACGACAATGAAACTTATTACATTAGGTGATGAACAGAAAGTGATTGGCTGTCACATTATAGGCGATGGAGCGGATGAGATGTTACAGGGGTTTGCAGTTGCAATTAGAAAAGGCCTAACCAAAAAAGATTTTGACGATACAATCGCAATTCATCCTACAAGCGCCGAAGAACTTGTGACGATGCGTTAATATTTAACTGTTTAAGGATAGAGCTGGTATTGGGTTTTTTGTCCCGCCATAAGCAATAAGATGCAGCAGCTTGTTCAATGAGCATACCCCATCCTTGAATGGCTAATTTTGCTTTATTTTCCACGCTCCATCGCATAAATAGAGTAGGTTCATAACTATATGATAAGTCATAGCAAACAGTATTTTCAGTAATAATAAAACTGGGGAAGTTAATTGATTGTTTCGTAATTCCGATAGATGTTGCATTAATTATTATGTCAAATATTTGCTCAGAATCTAATTCATTAATGCCACATGCATCCAAACTAAAATTTGATTTAAATTTAGAAGTGACGATTTTGGCTTTAGATGCTGTTCGATTTGCAACTAGAATATTCTTCGGCTCTCTTTTGAGTAAAGGGCTTAATATTCCAAGTGTAGCTCCACCGGCACCTAATATGAGTATTCGTTTATTTTTAAGTGATTGATTGAAGTTAATCTCTAGATCGTTAATTAAACCAATACCATCGGTATTATCACCAATAATTTTCTCTTCATCAATTATTAGAGTATTTATAGCATCAGCTTCTTTCGCCCTAGGATTAATTATATCAACATATTTAAGAGCAGTGGTTTTATGCGGTAGGGTAATGTTTAAACCCCTCCCACCTTTTTTTCGAAATTCGTAAATAAAGCTTTCTAATTGATTTTCTGACACATGATAGGCTTTATAATCAATACTATGACCTAATTGTTGAGCAAAGAGTTTATGTATACTTGGCGACTGACTATGTGAGATCGGATCACCAATGACACCATATTGATCTGCTGAAATAAGTTGTACCATATTTGAAAATTAATCTTCTTTATTCATTTAACCACTCAGCTATTTCTAGAGCATGGTAGGTTAGGATAGCTGATGCTCCAGCCCGCTTAATTGCGGTTATAGATTCTAACGTACTCATCTTATAATCAAGATAGCCGGCATTACCTGCAGCTTTCAACATGGCATATTCTCCACTTACTTGATATGCAAAAATAGGTATTGAAAACTCTTTTTGCACTCTAGAAATTATATCAAGATAGGGCATTGCAGGTTTAACCATAATTATATCAGCACCTTCATTGATATCTAATGCCACTTCTCTCAGGCTCTCAAGTGCATTTCTTGGATTCATTTGATAGCTATATTTATTACCAGTTGAAAGATTTGCATCGGAACCAATAGCGTCTCGAAATGGACCATAAAACGAAGAGGCATACTTTACAGCATAAGAGAGTATTAATGTATTAGGAAAATCATTTAATTCTAACGCGTTTCTTATTGAGCCAACTCTGCCATCCATCATATCTGAGGGAGCAATAATATCAGCACCTGCCTCTGCATGAGAGAGTGCTTGTTTAGTCAATGTATCAACAGTAACGTCATTAATTACATAGTTATCAATGTCAATAATCCCATCTTGGCCATGAGTTGTATAAGGGTCTAAGGCGACGTCTGAAATAATTAGTAAATCTGGGAATTCAGATTTAATTTTTTTAATACTTCTTTGAATCAGTCCCTCTGAATTAAATGCTTCCTCAGCTAGTAAACTTTTATCACTGGTTTTAATTACGGGGAATAAAGCCATAGCCGGAATACCTAAATCCATCATTTTTTCAGCAGTTTTTAAAATACCTTCGATACTCTGACGATTAATACCAGGCATCGATTTGATTGGACTTGATTTATTATGACCATCCAGGAGAAAGGCCGGATAAATCAGATCATTCGTACTAATTGAAGTCTCTTCTACCAAGCTTCTAAGTGCATTTGTACGCCTTGTTCTTCTTAAGCGTGTTGCTGGAAACGAAATTCCTTTATTTTTATTCATAGCAATACTTTCAAAAATGATATGTCATTATTTGTATTTTACATTACATTATATACATTTAATGAGAAAACTGGACGAACTCGTTGTTTTATTGGTTTTTTGTACCAAGAGTGAAATTGATGGATGTCAATTCGGTGATTAATTTCTTAGAATCTGAGTGATTCAAGCTCGTCAGTGGCGGTCTTAGAATATTCCAATTTTGGTCTTCATGAAAATGACTAATTATGCATTTTAGGGCTGGTATCAATGGATAATTTTGCACTATAGATCGAACTGCATTTATTTTTTCTTGCATTTTAGGTGCATCCGATAACTGCCAGTTTTTATAAACATCAAATATATTTTTTGGATTGATATTTGCTGTTGCTGAGATGCATCCGGATCCTCCTGCCTGCATTGTTTTTAGAAGAAATGATTCACTACCTGCAAAAATACTGAAATCATCCCAGTTTTCATCCAGCATTCTTTGGGTATTACTCCAGTCACCGGAGCTATCTTTAATTCCAGCAATATGTTGAGGATATTTTGTTAGTAAAGTTTCTATTAGATTTAAACTTACTCCCACCATAGCAATAGGTGGGATATGATATAAATATATCCTGAGCCTATCATCATTAACTGATTCAATTACATTAGAGAAATAATTAAACAAACCAGCATCATCAACTGTTTTGTAATAAAATGGGGGCAACATCAAGACACCAGAGCAACCAAGTTTTACAGCGTGTTTTGTTAGTTTTATGGTATCAGTTATTGCACAGCATCCGGTTCCTGGCATAAGTTTATCTGGAGCAACCCCATGATCAATCAACTTGTCTAAAAGGAATATTTTTTCATCTACTGATAAGGAGTTTGCTTCACTGTTTGTTCCAAAAATTGCTAAACCAACATTTTGTGAGAGTAACCATTTGCATTGGTTGATTAATTTATCTGAATTAACAGTTAAATCATCATTAAAGGGAGTGACCACTGGGCTATATACACCAAGTGGTTGTGATCTATTATCTTGCATTACCGATTTACTCCGTTAGATTCAACCAATCATTTGGTTTTAAATATTTTGTATAAAGTAATTCCTCGGGTGACCCAGGCTCAGGTTTCCAATTATATTCCCATCGAACTTTTGGTGGTAGTGACATTAATATTGATTCTGTCCTTCCACCAGATTGTAGACCAAACAATGTGCCTCTATCATAGAGTAAATTAAATTCTACATATCTTCCACGACGGTATTGCTGAAATTTTTGTTCACGTTCTCCATAAGGATGATTTTTACGAGAATTAACAATAGGTATATAAGCTTCAAGAAATTGATTACCTACAGCTTTAATGAAATTAAAAGATTTTTCAAAACCTAATTCATTGAGATCATCAAAAAATAAGCCGCCTACCCCTCGAGTTTCCCCCCTATGCTTTAAATAAAAATAATCATCACACCATTTTTTATATCGGGGATACAATTCATCGCCAAATTGAATGCAGGCATCGTAGGCATTTTGATGCCAAGTGACTACATCCTCAAGAAAGGGGTAGTATGGCGTTAAATCAAACCCACCGCCAAACCACCATATAGCCTTGCCTTTATTATTCTTTGCTAAAAAAAACCTCAGATTTGCATGTGTAGTAGGAATATATGGATTTAATGGATGAATAACTAAAGAGATGCCCATTGCTTGGAATTGTTTGCCAGCAAGTTCTGGTCGCGCTTTAGTTGCTGATGGAGGTAACTCTGAACCATGAATATGCGAAAAACCTACACCAGCTTGTTCAAAAATAGCCCCATCTTTCAGAATCATACTTTCTCCACCCCCACCTTCCGGTCGGTCCCAGACATCACTCGTAAAATTCTCTTTACCGTCAATTATTGCAAGGGTTGAGGTAATTGTGGTTTGTAAATTTATTAGAAATGTTTTTACTGAATTTAAGTTGTAATTTTGATCGCTCATGACTGTGTGAGTATTATCTTTTGTATTTGCTTAATACTTGATGTTTAGCAATAATTTTAAAAAAGATTGTTACTAGCGAAGCACTTCTCCGGTTTTAATATTCTTTATCGTTGATACGCTTGTATTCTTAAAGCAATGACCAGGAACGATATAGTCTACAATATTTCTAAATACTCTTCGCAAGATAAGTGAATTTTTTGGAGGCTGTTTACCAGTTATATTTGCACTGGTGGAGATCAATGCCGAATTTAATTGATCGCATAGTGCTTTTACTGTGGGATGTTTGGTTAATCGAATGGCTATAGTAGGGTGTTGTCCTGATAGCCAATAAGGAGTATTTTTATTTTTATTAACTAACCAAGTAATGTGTCTTTTCTCTGCTTTAATTTTTTTAATTTCCGCATTATTAAGAGATACCCATGTTTGAATTTGGCTTAATTCAGAAGCAATAATTATAAGGCCCATATCAGGATTACGATTTTTAATGCTTAAAATCCGAAAAACAGCTTCAGGATTATTAGGTAGGCAGCCAAATCCAAAAACACCCTCGGTTGGGTAAGCTATAACGCCACCTTTTTTTATTACTCGACACGCTTTTTTTATATTTTCAGACGAAATGATTAGGTACCAATTTATTATCTTTGAATTAGATTAAATGTTTAGTTTTTGAGTTTTTGTTCCCATACATTATTTTCATACACAGCAGTCCATTTTGTTTTCTTGCCGTTTTTTTCGGAGGCTAGGTAATGTACATCATCAGTTTTATTGTATCTAATAACAAAAGGATTACCGTCTTTATCATATTCAGGAGCACCCATAAGATAGTTATGTTTTTTAGTGTTTGGCAGGTATTTACATGCTTGTATAAACTGATCTTGTAGATGATTTATTTCAGATACTTTGGGCGCTCTTGTTTCTCTATTTTTTGGAAACTTGCTAGCTGCGAGAAATAAACCCTTCATACTATCTCTAAGCAAATAATGATCATCGCACTTCAAGCATAACAATTCAGGCAATGCTATTGGCTCCATACTCAATGGTTTTGGTTCTCCATTTCGCTGTAATTGTCTTGTCGTGCCACAATCTTCATTAGAGCAGGCAAAGTATTTTCCGAACCTTCCAGTTTTAAGTTGCATCTCGACTGTGCATTTATGACACTGAATAGTCGGACCGTCATAACCTCTTATTTTGAATTTTCCTGATTCTACTTTGAACCCCTCACAGTCTGGATTTTTACCGCAAACATGTAGTTTGCGTGTTTCATCAATTAGGAAATTATCCATGCTCGTGGAGCAGAGCTCACATCTTTCCTTAATCAAAAGATTTTCTGCTTCCTCTTGATCATCAACACTGACTGCCTCGTCTCCTGAGGTTAAATTTAATGTTTTTTTGCATTTTTCATCTCCATTATTTTCGTACCCAGAGCAACCTAAGAAAACACCATTAGAGGCATTTCGTATGACCATATGATATTTTTCACATTCTGGGCAGGTAATATCAGTTTTAACTGGATTATTTGCTCGCATACCATTTTCATCATTTGATGCGGAATTTAGATCATTTTTAAATGCATGATAAAAGTTATCCAGAACTTCCTTCCAGTCCATTTCTCCATTTGCAACTTTGTCCAAATTATCTTCAAAATTAGCTGTAAAATCATAATCCATTATGTCATCGAAGTTTTCTAATAGTCGTTCAGTTACTATATGCCCAATTTTCTTTACAAAAAATCTTCTATTTTGAATTTCAACATAACCCCTATCTTGAATTGTAGAGATAATTGATGCGTAGGTAGAGGGTCTCCCAATGCCTTTTTTTTCCAGCTCCTTAACTAAGGCTGCTTCTGAAAATCTAGCCGGTGGCTTTGTATATTTCTTTTCTAGGTTTAATTTTTGTAGTACTAGCTCATCACCTTTCGAGAGTGATGGTAATATTTCATTACTAGGATCTTTAGTATTATCTTTGGCAATTTTTGTGTAACCATCAAACACTACTTCTCTACCTCTCGCGGTAAATACGTAATCATCGAGAACTATCTTTGCTGATGTTGATAGATATTGAGCATCAGGCATTTGCGATGCTATATATTGTTGCCATATTAGTTGATATAAGCGAGTTTCTTCTTCGCTTACATTGCTTAATGTATTTGAAGTCAAGAAAGCATTCGTTGGTCTAATTGCTTCATGAGCTTCTTGAGCATTCTCAGTACTAGAATATATTCTTGGACTATCCGTCAGATAATTACTACCAACTTTGTCGTTTATATAGTTTCTTGCATCTTGAATCGACTCTTGACTGAGGCTGGGGGCGTCGGTTCTCATATAAGTAATATATCCTGCTTCATATAATTTTTGCGCTACTCGCATAGTTCTTTTTACATTAAAGCTGAGTTTTGTTGATGCCGCTTGCTGGAGGGTTGAGGTAATAAATGGGGGCCTGGGTTTTATTTTTATTGGTTTTTTTATTATCTCATTAATTCGCAGTGGATTATTTTCTATCAGACGTTCTATATTTTTTGCTTCCACCTCTGAGAGTAATGGGTCTGATTTTTTTCTTAATAATGTGAATAATATGGAGGTTTGATCTTCATTGAGAAGGCTCATTGAGATTGCCCAAAATTCCTTAGGAACGAACTCTTGAATTAATCGTTCTCTTTCATCTAATAATCTTAGAGCGACTGATTGGACTCTACCTGCTGATAATCCTCTGGCAATCTTTTTCCATAATAATGGTGAGAGCTCAAATCCAACCACTCGGTCTAAGAATCGTCTCGCCTGTTGAGCTTGCACTAAATCTATGTCTATTTCCTTTGGATCAGAGAATGACGCTAATATTGATGATTTAGTTATTTGGTTAAATCTTACACGAGAAAATTCATACTTTTTGGGGCCCAAAGCTTCTTTTAGATGCCACGCAATTGCTTCACCTTCTCTGTCTAAATCTGTCGCTAAATAAATGTGGTCAACATTTTTAGATGCTTTTTTTAATTCCTTTATTACTTTTTCTTTTTCAGGAATTATTTCATATTCTACTGCCCAGCCATTATCTGGATCAATACCCATTCTTCTTATCAATCGAGATCTGTCATTAATAGCTTTGAGTTTGATTTTTTCTTCTTCACTGATATTTTTTGGTATTTCAGTTCTTTTTGCTGAAGCTCGTGACTTACCTTTTGGCAGATCTCGAATATGACCTACGCTAGATTTAACAATATATTCATCACCCAAATATTTTGAGATAGTTCTTGCTTTCGCGGGAGACTCAACAATTACTAGATTATTAGCCATTATTTTATTTTAAACCTATGTTTAATGTAAAAATTCACTTTTTGTATCAAAGATTAAGTCTTCCATTTGAGAGTATGCTTTTTCTTGGTCAGGCTGACTGAATAAAACCATTAATACAACCCATTTAATTTGGTCAACATTTATTTCAACTGATTCTAGAGCAAGTAACCGATCAATCAATAATTCTCTTTGTATTGTTGAAAGTATATTAATCTGTTCAAGATAACTAATAAAACCCCTGCAATTTGCATCGAGATGATTAGTTTCTATACTATTATAAACTCTGGTGGTGCTATCTTCCTGGTTAGTATCTATGAAATGATTGTTATAATCTGCTAATCCATCCAACCAATCTAGAGCCTTGTCAATTTCGTTGTTACTGAAGCCAGCCTTTATTAACTCAATCCTCAGAGTGTTTTGATCGGCTTCAGGCTCATCCTCAGTTTCAATATAGGTTTCAAATAAATACATTAAAACATCAAGTACGTTTTCTTTCATTAGCTCATCTCTTCCTGTGAGAATTTCTATCGATCGATCATAAATTTTAAAATTATTAATACTTGGATATTAAATATAGTCAAACTTTAAAATATGGAGCATGGATTAATCTGCGTCAATCGTCAATATTCAATATTAAAAATTACATATAATTAAAAGAAATACGAAACTATTATCTGTATAACTGTTTATATATAATCAATTATTAGATTAATTTAAATGCAAGGCTAAATTTTTTATTATGACTATATTAAAAATATTAGAATTTCCTGATCCAAAATTAAGGATTAAAGCTGTGCCTGTCGAGACTATTGATGATGCTTTGCAGGTAATCATCGATAATATGTTAGAAACAATGTATGCGGCTCCTGGAATTGGTTTAGCAGCAACTCAGGTGGATATCCATAGGCGATTTTTAGTAGCGGATATTACTGCTGAAAAGAATAAACCTTATGTACTTATAAATCCAAAAATTATTAAAAAAAATGGCTTGGAGGTAACCGAGGAAGGTTGTCTCTCAGTACCAGGATACTTCGATTCAGTTGAGCGAGCAGATAGTATTTGTGTGAGTTACTTGGATCGGCAGGGTAATCAGCAAGAAGAGGAGATGGGAGGATTATTAGCGGTGTGTGTCCAGCATGAAATAGATCATCTTGATGGAAAACTATTTGTTGATTATCTTTCTGAGGCGAAAAGGCAAAAAGTTAGAAAAAAATTACATAAGAGTAGAAAACTTCAATCTGATTCATCAATTATGCTCTAAAACCATCATTTAAATTATGAATATTAGTTTAAATGATTTTCGGGTGCTTTTTGCAGGAACCCCAACATTTTCAGTGCCATCACTTAACGCTCTTATAGAAATGGGCCTAAACCCGAAGGCTGTGATAACTCAGCCAGACAGAAGGGCAGGGCGAGGAAAGATATTAAAGAAAAGCCCTGTAAAAATTTTTGCTGAAGATCATGCCATACCAGTATGGCAACCAACATCAATGAGTGATAGTAGTTTACTCCATGAAATCAAATCAATTAAGCCTGATCTCATAGTGGTCGCTGCATATGGAATGTTGCTACCTAAAATTATCTTAGGTATCCCAAAATATGGTTGTTTGAACGTTCATGCCTCTTTACTACCAAAATGGAGAGGTGCGTCACCAATACAATCAGCCATTTTATATGGAGACACATATACTGGTATCAGTCTCATGAAAATGGAGGAAGGTCTCGATTCGGGACCAGTTTTTTCTCAACATCAATTAAAAATAGCACCATATGAAACTGCGGATGAATTAAATAATCGCCTGGCTGAATTGGGCGCTCATGCATTACTGGAGAACCTTTCGTCTATCCTAAGTGGTGATATATCATTCGATAAGCAAGATACAAAAACAGTCACAATTGCAAAAAAAATAAAAAAAGCCGATGCAAGAATTGATTGGAAACAGAGTGCTGATTATATCGCACGTCATATTAGAGCTTATAATTCATATCCGGGCGCATATTTTTGTTTGGGAGATGAGTGCATTAAATGTTGGATGGCAGTAAGTTCAAATCATCAATCTCAAATACCAGGTAAGATTATTAAAATTACTAAATCTGGAATAGAAGTTGCATGTGGGCAAGGTTCATTAATAATGGAAGTGGTTCAGAGGCCAGGTAAAAATAAAGTAACTGCAATCGAGTTTTCTAGGCAAGTTGACTTTGAAGGCCTTGATTTTACATAAGTATTCATATGAGTAATGGTGTAAAAATAAGAGCTAAAGCTGCTGTAGTAATTGATCAGGTTACGCAAAAAGGTCGCTCATTAGATCGAGCTATCGAAGTAATTGGCTTAGATAAAAATAGTAAACAAAAATCTCTATTTATGGCGATTTGCTATGGAGCAATACGTCACTATTGGGAACTTCAAGCTGATCTTAATAGATATATTTCTCGTCCCATTAAGAAAAAAGATAGTGTTATTGAAAATTTAATTGTTAGTGGTTTATTTCAAATAAAATACACACGTATCCCCGCTCATGCTGTTGTGGTGCAGACTGTAGAGGCGGCAAAGGATTTAAAAAAACATAATTTATCCGCATTTGTGAATGCTGTGTTGAGAAAATATTTACGTACTAGTAACAGCGCCAATATGGTTTTGGAAGATCAAGCTATTTATAATCATCCGCAATGGTTATTAGATCAGTTTAGAGAGGATTGGCCAGATCACTGGCAAGAAATTTGCAAAAATAATAATATTCAAGGACCAATGTGGCTAAGGGTAAATCGAAAGAAGATAGAGACAAAAAAATATCTCAGTAAAATTGCGGAATCTTTGAATAAATCATTAGAGGAAACGGGGTATATTGGTGATTTAGACCACTCAATCTGCCTTAATGATCCGATATCTGTAGATTTGTTACCAAATTTTGAAAAAGGCTTTGTTTCTGTTCAAGATGGAGCGGCCCAGATTGCTGCTGAAATTCTATTGAATGGTCGAAACGGTAAAATACTGGATGCCTGTGCGGCACCTGGCGGAAAAACGGGACATCTTTTGGAGATAATAGATAGTAATTCTTCTGTTACAGCAATTGACATAGACCCTAAAAGAACCGAAATTATTAATGATAATCTCATGCGATTAGATTTATCGGCTAATGTTATTAGTGCTAATATTTTAGATACAAAAAAATGGTGGAATTCAGAATTATATGATTTGATTTTACTAGATGCTCCTTGCTCATCGACTGGAGTGATACGAAGACATCCAGATATTAAGCATCTTAAGCGCAAGGAAGATATAGATTCATTGAATAACACGCAAAGTAGAATTTTAAATTCCTTATGGAATCTCTTGGCACCAGGTGGCTATCTGTTGTATGTGACATGTTCAATTTTGAAAAAAGAAAATGATTTGGTAATTAAATATTTTTTAAATAGAAATACGACTGCCATTCAAAAGAATTTGTTGCTAAATAACAACATAAACGATGTAATGCATAAAACAGACTATGGTTGCCAGTTATTACCTGGAACTAAAGGTATGGATGGTTTTTATTTTTCTTTGTTAAAAAAGGCTGTGCTTTAAAAAATGAATGTTAGTAATTATAAAATTTTTTTTAATTTTTTAATTGTCTGTTTTTTAGGCATTGCTCTAAATGTCTCAGCACAAATGAGACCCAATCACGAAGGTTATTTCGATGTGCGCTCAGCAACAACTATTTTGATTGAAGATAATTATATGCTGGACTCTCGATTGCAATTATTTTTAAGTAATGAAGCTCTTAATGCGCTTAATAGTGGCGTCCCTTTAACTATTGAACTGAATGTTGAAATAATCAGAAGTAGACGTTTTTTACCTGATGCAAAAGAAAGTGAGCTTGAATTTCAATTTGAGCTTGAATATCGACCATTAAGCCAACGTTATATCGTTAAGAATGTTCAAGATGAGACACAAGATTCCTATGCGACTTTATTTTCAGCTTTGAATAAATTAGGGAGAGTTCAAAATTTATTTTTAATGAAAAATAGTTCACTGGAACCTCGATCTAATTATCGTTTGAGGTTGCAGGCATTATTGAGCACAAAACAATATTCAGCGCCCTTAAGGATGCTATTTTTTTGGCGAGATCAGTGGGATTTAAAAAGTGAGTGGTACGAATGGCAGCTCCAAAGATAAGACCACTTCTATACGCTATGCTCGGCGCATTTGGCGTTGGTTTATCCTTTATTGCATTAATAATGTTGAGTCAAGCAGCAGAAAATTCTGAAAATTTTGATCAACTGGCGAATTCTATATTATGGGTTAATGTGCTTTGTTTATTTGTCTTGCTGCTTCTTTTAGTTGGTAATCTGAGTAAATTATATCGTGATTATCGACAACATGTTCCTGGCTCCAAATTAAAAGCGAGAATGGTGGGGATGTTTGTTGGTCTAGCAATTATTCCACTATTAATTGTATTTTATTTTTCGATGCAGTTTATTAATCGTGGAATTGATACTTGGTTTAATGTTGAAGTTGAAGCGGGTCTAGATGATGCCTTAACATTAAGTAGAAATGCTCTTGCTATGCAGATGCGGGATCATGTTGCTGCAACTGAGCAAGTCGCTGAACGTCTAAGAACTACGAATAGCTCACAATTTATTTATGAGATCGGTTCATTACGCCAAGAAATAGGAGCTAATGAGTTAACATTATTTGGTAAAAATGGCCGAATAATCGCAACGAATTCTGATCAAACTGCCGGGAGCGCTCCAAAGCGAGTTTCTGAAGAATTACTGATGCAAGTTAGGCAGAATCGTCCTTATGTCAGCCTTGATCCTTTATCTGGTGGTGCTTATGAAATTAAAACAGGAGTACCATTAGTAGGATCTAGGAGCCCTGAAATTATTGGACTTATAAGATCAAGATTTACAGTCTCTCAACGTATTGGAAGAATGGTTAATAGTATTGATTCTTCCTATACAGATTATAAAAAAATTGTATATTTACGAACCCCCTTAAAAAGGACATTTTCTTTAACTCTCACAGTGGTTTTAATGATCTCATTGTTGGCTTCTATATATGGAGCTTTTGTTCTTTCGAGGAGGCTTGTTTCGCCTATACAGAACTTAGTAGAAGGTACTCAAGCTGTGGCTAAGGGAGACTTCGATACCCAGTTACCAATACCTACAGGAGATGAAATTGGGTTTCTTGTTAACTCTTTCAATGAAATGACCAGAGGATTATCATCAGCCAGACAACAAGCCAGTTTGAGTCAAAACTTAGTTGAAGCTGAAAGAGCTAATCTAGAAATTATATTGGCAAATCTTTCTACTGGGGTTATTTCTCTAGAGGCTGATCTGAGAATCAGAACGGTAAATAAAGCTGCTGGCGCTATATTAGATGTTGATCTTAAAGATTATTCAGGTGAGTTGCTATCAGATGTTGCTGCCAATAATACAGTTGTGCAAGAACTTTACGATGTAGTCAAAAGACAATTAGATAAGGGCATTACAGTTTGGCATGATCAAATCATTGTGCATGCAATTAAAGGACGAAGAGTTTTAACTTGCGCATGTACTGACCTGTCTAGTGAAGCTGAGGAAAATGTTGGGTATGTTGTTGTATTTGATGATATTACTTTGCAACTTCAATCTCAGCGTGACGCGGCATGGGGGGAAGTTGCCAGGCGATTAGCTCATGAAATTAAAAATCCTTTAACCCCCATACAATTATCTGCAGAAAGACTACGACAAAAATATTTGAAAACTATGACTTCAAAAGATGGAGAGATATTAGATCGATCTACTCACATTATCGTTGAGCAAGTCGCTGCAATGAGAGATATGGTAAATGCGTTTAGTGATTATGCTCGCGCACCTGATATGGAAATTAGTTCTTTTGACATTAAAATTTTAATTGATGAAGTGATTGATTTATATAAAGAGCAAGAAGCAAGAATTAAAATTCTTTTCAGTGTCAACTCAATTATTGAGGATTTTGATGCTGATCCAGGAAGAATCAGACAAATGATGCACAATTTAATTAGAAATTCGATAGAGGCGATTGATGTAAGAGAGTCTGGCTATATTAACATCAATGTGAACTTACTTGAGATAAAGCAAACTGAAATGATTGAGATTTTAGTAGAAGATAATGGTGGTGGATTTGAGGCTGAGTCTTTAGGACAGATTTTTGATCCTTATGTAACCTCCAAGCCAAAAGGAACAGGTTTAGGCTTAGCTATTGTGAAAAAATTGGTAGAGGAGCATATGGGATCAATAACGGCTGAGAACACTAAAAATAATGGTGCATTAATAAGAATATTACTGCCAAAAAATGAGAGATATCGTGAAATTCTTCTGTCTGAAATAAAAAGTAAACAGGATATTGGGAGGGCTATAGGATGATTGCCGCAAATGTTCTGGTAGTTGATGATGAATTGGATATTAGGGAGCTGATCCAAGAAATTCTTTCTGATGAAGGGTATAACGTTACAACTGCATCCAGTGCGAAAGAGGCAAGGGCAGCTAGAGCTAGTCAGGATTTTGATTTAATACTATTGGATATTTGGATGCCTGATACAGATGGAATTACACTTTTAAAAGAATGGTCTGATAATGATCAGTTAAATACCTCAGTTGTTATGATGTCAGGCCATGGAACAGTGGACACAGCAATAGAGTCGACCCATTTAGGCGCCAGTAATTTTGTGGAGAAACCACTTTCAATTGCTAAATTATTGCGAACTGTAGAAGAAGCTCTGACAGAAAAAAAACCTCAATTAAATTATCCAGGTATGAATAATGCTGCTTCTTTTGTTTCGATAGGCCATAGCGATTTACTGAAAACTTTTAGAAAAGAACTAAGAAGAGTAGCTTCAGTGGATTCAGCAATTATGTTGATTGGGGAGGCTGGAACGGGCAGGTCGGCTTTTGCTCGTTATATTCATGATATAAGCTTAAGAGCGGTGAATCCTTGTGTAGAGATAGTTTCTGCTCTATTGACAACAACAAATACTGAGGAACAACTTCTCGGAAAAGAGGGCAAGGACGCTATTGAGCCAGGTTTTATAGAAGAGGCCCAGGAAGGAACAATCATCATAAATGGTTTGGCTGATTTAAATATTAGAGCTCAACAACTCTTTCACAATATCTTAGAAAATGGAGAATATAAAAGAATAAATGGAAATTTATCTTTACAAATAAAATCACGCGTCATTGCTATCGTTGATGAGAATTACATTAATGATATGCAAGATGGAAAACTTAAACGAGAATTAATCTCCAATCTCAGTATACAAACTATAAGAATACCGCCACTCAGAGATCATGCAGAAGATGTCCCTGATTTTATAAAATTTTATGTTGATCTTTTTGTGGAGCAGGAGCAATTAATTTTTCGTCGTTTCAGTATTGCCGCACAAAATAGATTGCGTAACTATCCTTGGCCAGATAATTTACGTGAACTAAAGAATATTGTAAGACGACTTCTTCTGGAAGGTCGTAATGAGGATGTTTCACTTGAGGAGGTTGAGATTCAACTCAGCATGAAAGAAGCCTCCATGGAATCTTTTGTGAAACAGGATTTATTATCTTTACCATTACGCGAAGCGCGGGAAAAATTTGAAAGAGCATACTTACAACAGCAGCTAATATTATGTGATGGAAAAGTAGGTCTATTAGCCAAAAGAGTAGGGGTTGAGCGAACTCATCTTTATCGAAAATTAAAGGCGCTTAATATTAACCTCGATACCAAAAATAATTCAATTACTAAGATTTCAGGAGTTTAATTATGCGAAATTATTTCAATTTAAAGCATTCATTTGATTCGATTATATTGATAATGGTGATTCTAGGATTTTGTTCCGTGATTCAAACTTTTATTTTCGGCAAACATTACATTATCCCTACAGCCTTGTTATCAGTCTCAATAATATTTGGTAATTTAACTTACTATGGATTTCAAGAGAACAGAATCGCTAAGAAAATTCTATTTTGGTTATTTTTTACTTTAACTGCTCATTTATTTTTTGCATTATTTTTCAGTGTGAAATACAGAGCAATACTGGGCAGTTATTTTGAGCCAATATGTATTTTAAATATTGTGATTTTTGGGTATCTTTTATTTAAGTACAATGAAGAAAATAAATTATTGTAAATTGGCCAGATTTATTTTTAGTTTCGTTAAACTATTTCCAAGTAAAATTTACATCGCCTCAGGTGCTGACACTCCCAATAATTTTAGGCCATTACCCAGAACAATTTGAGTTGATTTAATAAGAACTAATCTGGCATTTCTTATATCGCTCTCGTCTACAATAAAAGTTGAATCATTGTAATATGAGTGAAATTCAGTAGCTAAATCTCTAAGGTACTGAGCCAAATTATGTGGCGCTCTATTATTTGCAGACAATTCAATTATTTCTGGAAATCGTGAAAGTAGGGACATGATGTTTTTTTCTTTTGTTGATTTTAATAGAGTGAGATTTCTCTTCCCACTATCTTCTTCAAAAGTTAGGATTTTTTCATCAAGCTGTCTAAAAACGCTAGCGATACGCGCATGGGCATATTGTATATAGTAGACAGGATTCTCATTTGACTTACTTTTCGCGAGCTCTAAGTCAAAATCTAGATGCTGTTCATTAGAGCGCATGATGTAGAAGAATCTAGCTGCATCATTGCCTACTTCTTCTCGGAGTTGTCTTAAAGTTATGAATTCACCAGAGCGTGTCGACATTGATTGTTTAATACCAGCTCTGAAGAGACTAACGAACTGAACTAACTCAACTTCGAGATCGTTTGCCCTATGCCCCATTGCAGTAAGACCTGCTTTTACACGAGCGATATATCCATGATGGTCAGATCCTAAAATATCAATTAAATGATCAAAACCTCGAATTTTTTTATTATGATGATAAGCAATATCAGAGGTAAAATAGGTATTATTATTATTTTCTCTGGTGACGACTCGGTCTTTTTCATCGTCAAAATCTGTAGCTTTAAACCAAATTGCTCCATCTTTTTTATATAGTAATTTTTGTTGATCGAGTATTTTAAGAGCTTTTTCTATGTGACCTCTTTCAGTCAAGCTATCTTCTGAGAACCAAGTATCAAAAACTACACCAAAATCTTGAAGATCTTTTTCAATATCTGATCTTATTGTTTCTAAAGCCACAGTTCTTATTGCATTGAATTCTTCTAAACCAAGCACTTCCTTGGCTGCAAAAATTATTTGATCAATATGCTGTTCTTTTTCTTCATCTTTATCATGGATAGCGAGTTGAATTATTCTTTCAGCTAGATTTATTTCAGTCTTAAGATCAATGGACTGAGCAATTTCTTTTATATAGTCTCCTTGGTAACAAGAGGAAGGAAGAGTAACTTTGGGGTTTTTGGATTCTAATTTACGAATTATCACACTTGCACTTAAGATATCCATCTGTCGACCTGCGTCATTTACATAATATTCTCGATGTACTTTATATCCTGTTGCTTCAAGAATATTTCCTAGGGTTGCGCCAAAAGCAGCATGCCTTCCATGACCAACATGAAGTGGTCCTGTTGGATTTGCAGATACAAATTCCAGAAGAATATTCCCCTTTCTCTTGCGTAAGCTTTTGCCATAAAGATGATTATTTTTAATTATTTTAACGATTTCTCTATGAAAAAAATTTTCACTTAAATGAAAATTAATGAATCCTGGTCCAGCTATATTCACTTCATTAACTAAATTATTATCTGGAATTTGTTCAATTATTTGCTTGGCAAGCTCTCGCGGATTTTTGTTAGTTCGTTTGGCAAAACGCATGGCTATATTTGAGGTAAAGTGTCCATACTTATTGTCTTTTGTTCGTTCAACAGCCTTTTCTATGATTTCATCATTAAGAAATTCTTCAAGCTCTGGAATTTTTTCTAATCCAGATTTAACTAATTTTAGAATATCTTGTTTCAATTCATCACTCCGTCTTACTAATTAAGTTTTAGAACAGTTCGATTGGATCAACATCAATTGACCATTTTACACGGTGAGTACATTTTTTTCTTTCTATCTTTTTGAATAATAATGCAATTTGTTGGTGCAATGGCTTGCGATTTTCGCAATGTAATAATAATTGACCACGAAATCTTCCAGCTTTTTTTTCCATCGGTGAACTTACTGGTCCTAATATGTTTATACCGTCAAATTTATTACTCACAATAATTTCATTAGCAGTATTTAAAAAATCCCATGTAAAATCCTTTCGATGGGAGCTTGCTCGAATTAAAATTAGATTCGAAAATGGTGGCCAGGATGCCTCTTCGCGCTCTTTTATTGTCTGTTTGGCAACTTCTTTATATCCACCATCGAATAATGCCCCCCAAAATGGATGATCAGGATATTCTGTTTGAATTAGCACCTGCCCTTTTTGTTCCTCTCTTCCTGCTCTCCCTGACACTTGTATGAGATTTTGAGCTAAGCGTTCACTTCCCCTAAAATCCATACTAAATAATCCTTGATCCGCATTTATAACAGCAACCAGACTTAAAGATGGAAAATGATGACCTTTTGAAATCATTTGAGTTCCTACTAATATCTTAGCTTTACCAGTTATTGCTAGAGTTAATGCATCGTCCATGGATCCTTTTAGGCGTGTTGAATCACTATCTATCCGTTTAATTGAAATATTTGCAAAGTTCTTTTTGAGGGCCTCTTCTATTCTTTGTGTGCCTTGACCTAGTGCTGCATATTCTGCGCCGCACAAATTACATTCATGTGTGTAAGAGCGAGATGAACCGCAGTGATGACAGGTCAGTAATTTTTTTGATTGATACACGGTCATTCTGGAATCGCATCGGGGGCATTGCGCAACATGATTGCATGATTTGCATATTAGCGTAGGTGCGAAACCTCTTCTGTTTATGTATATCAAAACTTGTCCATTATTTTTTAAATGTTTTTTAATGATTTTAATGAGTTTTTGACTTAATCCATCCGGCATATATTCTTTCGTAACATCAATAAGATGCATTGAAGGTAATTTGGCTCTACCTGCTCTTTTTTCTAGTACGAGACGTTTATATTTTTTTTGTGTACAGCGATATAAACTTTCTATTGATGGTGTTGCAGAACCGAGAACGACAGGAATATTGTGATAACTGCCTTTTGCTATAGCTAAATCTCTTGCGGAATATCTGAAGCCATCTTGTTGTTTATAAGAAACATCATTTTCTTCATCAACGATAATAATTCCGAGATTTTCTGTGGGTGCGAATATTGCTGATCTTGTTCCTAATATTAGATTTGATTTAGAATTTTTTATTGCTTGCCATGCAGTAAATCTTTCTCGTTCAGTTAAAGCTGAATGTATCATCGCAGGTTTGATACCTATTCTTGCAATAATACGCTTTATGAATTGTGAGGTTAATCCAATTTCAGGGACCAATATAAGGCATTGTTTATTCTTTTTTATGACATTTAAAATAAGCTGTAAGTAAACTTCAGTTTTACCGCTACCAGTTACTCCATCCACCAGAAATGTCTGAAATTCTAGGCTATTATTTATTATATTAACTGCTTTTTTTTGCTCAGAGTTTAAATTTGGACCTTTAGTAGGTCTAGATAATATTGGAGATTCATCATTTGAACTGAGGGCTTTAGTTACCTTAATCCAACCTTTGTTACTCAAACTATTTTTTTGGACTCGCCAGTCGATACTTAGATCATCGAGAATATCTACAGTGACAGGACCTTTTTTTTGCAAATAATTAATCAATGCCGCTTGTTTTGGCGCATTTTTTATAATGCTCTCAGCTTTTATCACTTTACCCTTATTGGTTAAATGCAACTTTTCAATAAAATTGACAGTTGGTTTTCCTTTTCTTAAGTGACTCGGCATTGCAGCAGCAACAACTCTCCCAATAGGATGAAGATAGTATCTACTAGCGAATGAAACTAGCCAAAGGGTTGCCTCAGAGAAAATCGGCTTTTCATCAATGATTTCTGTGCATTTTTTTATTTTTGATTTGGGTATCGTGCTTGTTTTTGTAACTTCGAGAATAAGTCCTATTTTTTGTTGTCTACCGAATGGAACTTTTACTCGACAACCAATAACAGATATATCACATACCTCGCTGATCAATAAATAGTCAAATAATTGAAATAAAGGGGCATCTATTGCTACTTTAATTATGCAATCAGTTTTTTTTACTTGGTTATTTTTGACTTTTACTATCCCATCTTTTTATCAATAATTTATAGTGATTTAACAGCTTGGATTAATTCTCCAGCCACCTCTTGCCCATCACCATAAAGCATTCTTGTTTGATCTAAGAAAAATAGTGCATTCTCAATACCAGAAAACCCCGCACCTTGGCCGCGCTTTACAACAACTACATTTTTTGCATAATCAGCATTTAAAATGGGCATACCATAAATTGGACTGGAAGGATCAGTTCTTGCCACTGGATTAACCACGTCATTAGCACCAATAATTAAGGCTACGTCTGCAGATTCAAATTCGGAGTTGATTTCATTTTCATCATAAATAATATCATATGGAACTCCCGCTTCAGCGAGCAATACATTCATATGTCCCGGCATACGTCCTGCTACTGGATGAATAGCAAATTTAATATCAACACCACGCTCAATTAGTAGTTGTGTTAATTCCCAAACTTTATGTTGCGCTTGGGCAACTGCCATGCCATAACCTGGAATAATTAAAACTTTATTTGCAAATGCCATCATCACACCAACATCTGTAGCATCTATTGGTTTCATAGAGCCAGTAACCTCTTGACCTTCAGCTATAGTTTCACCAAATCCTGAAAATAAAACATGAGCCAATGATCTATTCATTGCCTTGGCCATTAATTGTGTCAAGAGTGATCCTGCCGCGCCCACAACAGTTCCAGCAATAATCATTGCAGGATTTTGTTGCACAAAACCTTCAAAAGCTACAGCTAGTCCGGTAAATGCATTGTAGAGTGATATCACAACAGGCATATCTGCACCACCGATTGGCACAGTCATTGTTACACCCAAAACTAACGATAACATGAAAAATATTGAGACTAGGTTACCCGAAGAGTGCTGAGTAATAATCATCACTGCCACTACAAGTGAACTCAGTAATAAAGCCAAGTTGAGCATTTGCTGGCCTTTAAAACGCAATGTGGTATTTTTAAATCCTTGTAATTTTGCAAAAGCGACCAAACTACCACTAAAAGAGACGGCACCAATAAAACCACCTAATACTGCTAATATTCCAAATGTTAAACCATGGTCTTTACCGCTAAAAAGTTCGACCGCTGCAATTGCTGCTGCTGCACCACCTCCCATACCATTATATAGAGCTATCATTTGTGGCATATCGGTCATAGCAACTTTTTTGCCACTAACCCAGGCTATGACACCGCCCAGACCGATAGCGATTACCATTAACAGGTAATTAGTCATACCTGGAAATAGGAAAGTTACTATGGTTGCTAGTCCCATGCCAACTCCAGCCCATACAATACCTCCACGCGCAGTGACAGGGGAGCTCATTCTCTTCAGGCCAAAAATAAAAAGAACTGCTGCTAAAAAATAACTTAAGTCAATTATTAGCGTCATATTTAGCATATTCATTATTTTTCACCCTTACTGCTTTTGAACATTTCTAACATTCTTTCTGTTACTACATATCCACCAACAGCATTACCAGCACCTAAAAAAACACCAATGAATCCAATTATCTGCTCCAATGGCGTGCTTGCTCGACCTAATGCAACCATGGCACCGACTAAAACAATTCCATGAATAAAATTTGATCCAGACATTAGTGGGGTATGCAATATAGCTGGCACTTTTCCTATGATTTCATGGCCGACAAATCCGGCTAACATAAATATATACAATGCTATAAAACCATCAATCTGCATAATCTGTTCCATTATTATAACCCTCCTTCTATTGCTTCTTTAGATGATTCATGCACAATCTTTCCATCACGCGTAAGATTTGATTGAATAAAAACCTCATCTTCCCAATCAATTATTAAATCACCATCTTTGATTGCAGGTGCTAAGAAATTAAATAAATTTCTCGCATACATTTCACTTGCATGTTTACCAAGTGATGCGGCTAAATTAGTTGGGCCGACAATTTTTACGTTGTTATCTAATACAGTCTCACCGGCCTTTGTGAGTTCACAATTACCACCTGTTTCTGCTGCCAGATCAACAATAACAGCACCAGGTTTCATCGCTCTAACTGCGGAGGCTCTGATAATTTTAGGAGCTGGTTTTCCAGGTATAGCTGCTGTTGAGATAACTACATCACAATTTGCAATTTCTTTTTCTAAAGCATCTTGCTGGGCTAATTTTTCTTCATCAGTTAACTCTCTGGCATAACCACCTTTACCTTCAGCTGAAACCCCAGTTTCAACGAATTTCGCACCAAGTGACTCTATTTGTTCCTTTGTAGCGCTGCGAACATCATAGCCTTTGACGATCGCACCTAACCTTTTTGCCGTAGCAATCGCCTGCAGACCAGCAACGCCAGCACCAATAATGAGGATTTGAGCTGGCCTAATGGTGCCCGCTGCAGTTGTTAGCATGGGGAAGAATTTATCAAGAGTATTGGCAGCAATCAGAACTGCTTGATAACCCGCAGCCGCCGCCTGAGAAGATAATACATCCATACTTTGAGCTCGGGAGATTCTCGGCATTAACTCCATCGCAAAGCTAGTTTGTTCATTTGTTTTAAGTGAGTTAACTGTTTTTTTGTTTAAATGCCCAAAAATCATACCAACAACATAATTATTTTTACCAAGAAGATTTGATTGTTCTGCAGTTATTGGCTGAACAGCCAATAATAAATTTGATTTTTTGAGAACCTCGGATGCGGTATCAAAATTAACCCCTTCATATTCTTCATCGAGAAAATTAGAGAGTGACCCTGCCCCTTTTTCCATAATTATATCTACATTAAGTTGTGTGAGTTTTTTAGCAATTTCAGGTGTAATAGCAACCCGTGTCTCATCTGCGGCTGTTTCTTTGAGCACGCCAATGGTAAATGACATTATCTTTCTCCAAAATTATTGTACGAAAATAAATTATCGTTTAGCTGTATATAGGTATATATTATTTAAAAATAGTTTTTTGTTTTTTTAAGGCCATTTAATTAATTAACAAAGTATTTGCCTTTTAAGTACATGCCATAATGACATAAGAGCCAATAATTCGAAAACTCTTTTTTTACAATATTTTAAAACTAATTCTAAGCAATTAATGTTAAAGGATAATCAATTGTTAATAGGTTCAGCCAGAAAATTATCCAAGTGTATTCAGCCCTCAAATATCATAAATAATATAACTGATAGCTTCAATAAAATAGGGGGTGTATGTGCAGTATCTAATTGATGCGAGTGTTTATGTATTTAGAGCTTATTATTCTATGCCAGATGATATTGTCGATAATGATGGTAATCCAATAAATGCATTTTATGGGTTCTGTCGATTTATTGGTGATTTTATGGAACAAACTAAACCGGAACACATTGCTATTCTCTTTGATGATAGTTCGGGTTATTCTTTTAGATCAGAAATATATCCTCCTTATAAAGCAAATCGTGACCCTGCACCTCCTGAACTAAAAAAACAGTTTAGACAGTGTGAGGAATATATTAATTTATTAGGATTAATGAATTGGAGCCATCCTAATTATGAAGCTGATGACCTAATTGGTACGCTGGCTCGATTAGGCAGACAGGAGGGCAGAGCATCAACTATTGTTTCTAGAGATAAAGATCTAGCACAATTAGTTGGTCAAGATGATATTTTTTGGGACTACTCCGGTAAGGGAAAGATTACCTATCAACAAATACCCGATGTGTTTGGAGTTTGGCCTGAACAAATAGCTGACTTCTTAGCCTTAGCTGGAGATAGTGTTGATAACATTCCTGGAGTCCCCGGTGTAGGGAAAAAGACAGCTATAGCTCTGCTCAAGAATTTTCAGGACTTAAAGAGTATTTATGGGAATTTATCCTTGATTAATAATGTTGATATAAGAGGTGCTAAGACATTAGGGAATAAGCTCGAGAAACATGAAGATGATGCTTTTTTAGCGAGAAAGTTAACAGGTATTGATTGTTATGCACCATTAGAAAGCACCATGAACCTCAAACCATCTAGACCTGATTTAGATGGTATTAATCAGTTGTTTGATCAACTCGGAGTGGGAACTGCGTTGAGGCGGCAAGCAGATAGAATTAATCAATTAATTAATTGAGGTTATTTTCTCTCTCTATAGTTACTTTCGAATACTCATGTGCCGTTTTTTCAGCTTCTAAAGAATTTTGCTGTGATGGCTCAATAAGCCAGTCTGAGATATTTTTAGTAACTAAGGTATTTAACAAAGATATATGGCTGTCATCAGAATTTAATGCTGGGATATACCGTAGTTCTTTGCCCCCGGCTTCTGTATAAAATTCATTATTTTGCATTGCAATTTCTTCTAGTGTTTCTAGACAATCAGCTGCAAAACCTGGGCATATAACATCTACTATGCCGCCTTGATTTTCTCCCCAATTAATTAAAGTTTGTTCGGTGTATGGTTCAAGCCATTTTGCACGTCCTAAGCGCGATTGAAAACTTACAAACCATTCATCATCTTTAAGTGATAATTTCTCGGTGATTAATCTAGCTGTCTTTAGGCACTGACAATGATAAGGATCGCCATCGATAAGCATTTTGTGAGGTAGGCCATGGAAAGAAAATAGAAGTTTTTCACCTTTCCCATTTATTTCCCAAAATGACTTTATACTGTCTGCAAGGATATCTGTATATGAGGGCTCATCATGATAATGATTAATGAAGCGAAATTCAGGTATCCAGCGTCGCTTTGCCAGTGTTTTCGTGACATTCTCAAATACAGATCCTGTGGTTGTATTTGAATATTGAGGATACAAGGGAAGTAGGAAGATCCTTCTGACTGAGTTGTCATAAAATTTTTCTAAGGCATAATCAATTGAGGGCTCACCATAGGACATTGCAAGCTCTACCTGAACGTCTTTTTTTCTTTTTTTATTAATTTTTAATTTTAACTTTTCAGAAATTTTTTGCGAGTGAAGAAGAAGAGGCGAACCATTTTCCGTCCATATCTTTCGATAAGCTTCAGCTGATTTAAATGGTCTGAAAGGTAATATGAATAAATATAAAATAAGGAACCAAAGAAATTTTGGGATTTCTATTACTCGATAATCTGACAAGAATTCTCTTAGATAGTTTCGAACTGAATTTGCAGTTGGTTTTTCAGGAGTACCCAGATTAACTAAAAGAATACCAACTGAGTCGGTTTCTCCATGCGTATATTCAGGTTTTGAGTTGAAACGTGCCATATTAATTATCGGATTTTAAAAATTTGCTAATTTACCATAATTGGAATCATGAGAGCTTTATCATACTTCATTTTTTGTAACATATTGTTTATAAGCTTGGATGGCTTTGTGACCAAATATCCAGCATATAGGTAAATTTGCGTAAATAATGATCCCCAACCCTATACCACTGAGATTATCTAAATCAACACTAGTTTCTATGAAGCCCAATGAGGCTATGAAGATTAAAAGACAATAAATGATACGAAAAGGGTTGATGCCATTCTCTCCGAGTATATATATTATTCCTTGTTCTCCATAATAACCCCATGCCATTATTGTGGAAATGGCGAAAAACCAAGAAGCAATTGTTATTAACCATTTACCTAGACCGATACTCATGCTGTCAAATGCCTTAGCGGTGAGCGTTGCTCCAACATAATCAAAAAAATACCCATGTAAATAAATTGTGGGTTTTGTATTTGATTCGAAGTTACTCCAAGTTATCTCTCGATGATCACCAATTTTCTTGATGATGCCAGATACTTTATGAATATTTTGATTTGATTCAAAATTCTTGGAAGCTTTGACTAGCATAATAACAGGATCACCAGGTTTCCCATTCGCATTTGAATGTCTTGTATTTGAAAAAGTCCATATTTTAGAATCATTTCCAATGGTTGGTGTTTTATCGAAACTTACATCAGGAGCTCTATTCCATATTCCAGTTGATAAAATAATTAAAGCAGTAAATGTACACACAACTAAGGTATCTATTAATGGCTCGATTCCAGCAACTAATCCCTCACGAACTGGTTCATTTGTTTTCACCGCAGAATGAGCGATAGCTGATGATCCTTGACCTGCTTCATTTGAAAAGATAGCGCGTTTCATGCCAAACATAAATGCTGAACCAGCAGTTCCACCTATAAAAGCTCCAGTTGCCTGTGTTTCTGTAAATGCAGAAACAACTATCAGTTTTAATAAATCAGGAATATCACTTATATTGGCAATAAGAATGTAAGATCCAGCAAGTAAATAAAGAAAGACCATGAGCGGAACTATCGTAGCTGTAACAACACCTATTCTCTTTATCCCGCCAATGATAACTGATCCAACAATAAGCGATAGAATTAATCCACTTTTCCATCCTTCAATACCGAAATATTCATAAGTAATATCTGCCACGCTCCATGCTTGGAACATGTTTCCTCCAGTAATCGCAGAAGTTATTACACTGATAGAAAAAATAATAGCTAGTATTTTTCCAGTACGGGCATAGCTTGGGTAAAATTCTTTAAATGCTCTTTCTGCTACCCACATCGGACCACCATATGGTTTTTCTGGATCGTCAACGTTTCGATATATCATAGCTAGGGTAACTTCAATCAATTTTATTGACATACCCAATATTGCAACTACCCACATCCAAAATATGGCACCAGGCCCACCCAGTGTAATTGCCAAAGCCACGCCACTAATATTTCCTAATCCAAGAGTTCCAGATAATGCAGCAGAAAGTGCTTGAAAGTGACTAATTACTCCGCTATCACTAGGATTATTGAAGTCCCCACGAATTATTTTTGGACTATCCATGATAATTCTATATTGAGCAAAACCGGACCAAATGGTAAAAATCACCCCTGTACCGGCGATGATAAATATCCACGTCTCATTCCATAGAATGCTATTGATGATTGCCAGTATGTCTCTGAAATATTCGATAATAAAACCTAATATAATCTATTTTTCCATTATGGCTGTTATACCCATTCCACCGGCTGTACAGATTGATATAAGACCTCTTCCAGAGCCCCTTTTATTGAGGAGTTTTGCCATGGTTGCTACTATTCTGGCACCAGTGGCAGCGAATGGGTGACCGATAGCAAGACTTCCACCTTTTATATTCATTTTGTTTGAATCAATCGCTCCCATAGCTGACTGTCTATTTAGTTTTGTTCGGCAAAATTCCTCTGATTCCCATACTTTGAGAGTTGCAAGAGTTTGAGCAGCGAATGCTTCATGTATCTCGTAGAAATCAAAATCTTGTAGATTGAGATCAGCTTTTTTTAGCATATTTGATACTGCATATGCAGGCGCCATGAGTAAGCCTTCATCATCAATATAATCTATTGCTGCAATTTCAATATGCGAAAGATACGCTTCAATATCAAGATTATTGTCTTGAGCCCATTCTTCGGAACTAAGTAATACAGCAGCAGCACCATCGGTAAGAGCGGTACTATTTCCTGGCGTCATTGTCCCTTCATTACTTCTATCAAAGACTGGCTTTAGGGATCCAAGCTTATCAAGTGAGGGATTCTTTCTAATTAAATTATCTTGATGGATGCCATTATATGATGCAATTAGATCATCATAGAAACCCTCTTCATATGCACTGGCAGCTTTTGAATGGCTTTCGAAAGCTAATTGGTCTTGTGATGCACGAGATATAGCATACTTCTTTGCAATAATTTCCGTACTTTCTCCCATTGATAATCCTGTTCGAGGTTCTTTTACTCCAGGAAGTTTTGGCTTTAAGTACTTTAATTTCATTCGCAACCAAGGCTTTATTTTATTTGTAAGTGATTTACCACTGGCGCTTGATAGTAGAATTTTTCTTAATTCATCACTAAAAACAATGGGCGCATCACTAATAGAATCAACACCACCCGCAATACCCGATTCAATCTGCCCTAGTGCTATTTTATTTGCAATATTCATTGTGGTTTCTAAACTCGTCCCACAAGCTCTTTGCATATCTACACCTGGTGTTTCTATGGATAATCCTGAATCAATAATGCATTCTCTTGATAAATTCCAATCACTGGAGTGCTTAATAACCGCACCTAGCGCAACATCACCTAATCTTTTATTTTGGAGGTTAAATTTTTTGACCGTTGCTTGTAACACAGCAGTCATCATTTCTTGATTTGAGGAATCTTTGTATCCAGTATTAGCTCTACAAAATGGAATTCTTGAACCGCCAATCACAGCAACTCTTTTGGATTTTCCATCATAAGACATGAGATGTTCTCCTTAAAAATATGTTCAATTTAAAGTATCAACAGTTAACATTACACGAATCCTAACTAATCTTTAGGTATTGATAAATAAAAGCAATCAAATATATTTGGATTTAAGAATTTTGTGATAAAAATAAGATATAAAAATGCTAGCTCTCTTTTAAGATTGGCTGCTCCTCTAATAGTTAATAATTTAGCAATTGCTGGTATTCAGTTTAGTGATGCTGTTATGTCTGGACGCTTGGGCTCAAGAGAATTAGCAGCCGTAGCTGTTGGTGGCAGTATTTGGTTTCTTATATTTCAAATATACAATGGCTTGATGATGGCCATTTCACCTATTGCTGCTAGATTGTATGGTGCTAAACAGGCTGCGCTAATTGGCCGTTATACAAGACAGGCAATTTGTTTGAGCTTAATTGTTGGAATTCTTGTAATTTTTCTAGCACAAACTTATGTTTTTAAAATAATGGATGTCATCGGTATAGATATTGAATTTCGGCATTTAGTCACAGACTATTTAAAGGCTATTGTCTTTGGCGCTCCTGGAATATTTTCATTCCTTGTTTTACGTTATACCACAGAGGGCATTGGCTTTACTCGACCAGTTATGTATTCGTCATTAATAGCATTGGTATCAAATGTATTTTTTAATTATATGTTTATGTTTGGTAACTTTGGCGCGCCGGCCCTTGGTGTTTTTGGTTGTGGTGTTGCAAGTGCTTTATCAATGTGGATAGTTTTTTGTTATTTGTCATTTTATATATTTTCAAATGATCGTTATAAAGAATTAGATATATTCACTCGAATGACCGCTTTTCGCCTTTCTGTCATGCGGGAAATATTGAAACTAGGCATTCCTATATCAATTACTATAACGGCTGAGGCAGGTTTATTTTCTGCTGTCTCCATTATGATTGGTACATTAGGTACTCAAATAACTGGCGCACATCAGATTGCACTAAATGTTGTAACTACGATGTTTATGGTCCCCTTGGGAATTAGTGCTGCAATAACTGTTAAGGTTGGTCAAGCACTGGGTTCCAATGACCCTAAATTAGCTCGCTTATCAGGTTCTACTGGAATAATAGTTTGTGGTTTTTTTATGCTACTTTCTGCTTGTTCCCTGCTTCTTTTTAGACAGTACATTGTCAACATATATACCACTGATGCACAGATCATGGAGATGGCTATGAGTCTACTATTGGTAGCTGCAATATTTCAAATTGTTGATGGCATCCAAATAGCTGCAGCTGGAGCATTAAGAGGTTATAAAGATACGAAGATACCGATGATAATTAATTTAATCGCATATTGGATGCTGGCATTTCCGCTGTCGTATATGGTTGGCATAGTTTATGAGCTACCTCCAACTTTTATATGGGGCGGTTTTGTATTGGGTTTATCCGTGGCGGCAATCCTTTTAACTTGGCGCTTTAGTCTTGTTTCTAAGAAATATTTGGGGCAGCATAATATGCAACCTCGGTGGAATTAAACTGTCAAATATCATATTGTTAGAACGAAAATAATTAATGTTGCATTAATTATTGCACGCAATCTAAATATTCATTTCAGTTGCTCAACTGAGAAAAATTGCTTGCATGGTAATTAATTACCTTAACTTTTTAATTGAAACGTTTTGCAAATAGCGTTTCGGAGCTTTTATGACTCAGGAAACCAAATTAGGCTTATATGATTCATCATTTGATCGTGATAGCTGTGGATTTGGCTTAATTGCAAATATTGATGATCAGCCAAGTCATTGGGTAGTAAAAACCGCCATTGATTCACTAAAAAGATTGACTCATCGTGGTGCTGTCTCAGCAGATGGAAAGACTGGTGATGGTTGTGGTTTGTTATTAAAGTTTCCCAAAAAATTCTTTTTAGCAAAAGCTCGAGAACTAAATATCGATGTTTGTGAAGAATTTGCAGTTGGCACAATCTTTCTTGACCCAAGAGAGGCTATTACCAAAAAGGTAAAAAAGAAGATTGAATCTGCCATAATAAAGGAAGGATTAGAGTGTGCTGGGTGGAGAAAAGTACCAATAAATAGTGAAGTCTGTGGTGAGATGGCATTAAATACACTGCCAAATATTGAACAAATTTTTGTTAATTGCCCACAGAATATATCCTCAGAGAACTTTAATCGAAGATTGTTTTTGGCCAGAAGAAGAGCTGAGCAAGACATCAAAGAATTTGATTCCTCAGCCTATATAAATAGCTTATCCTCAGAAACTATAAGCTATAAGGGCATGGTCATGCCAAATGTTTTAGCAACCTTCTATCCAGATCTAACAGATGCATTAATTGAAACATCGGCTTGTTTGTTTCACCAGCGTTTCTCAACGAACACTCTACCCGAGTGGCGACTTGCACAGCCATTCCGTTTTCTTGCTCATAATGGAGAAATCAATACAATTCAAGGTAATCGTAATTGGGCAATAGCACGAAGAAAATATTTTCAATCAGATATCCTTTCAGATATTGAAGATTTAGATCCAATTATTTCAATGACTGGCTCTGATTCTTCATCACTGGATAATATGCTTGAAGTCTTGCAAGCAGCTGGTATGAGTATTATTCAAGCAATGCGGATATTGATACCGCCAGCTTGGCAAGCCAATGAAATGATGGATTCAGATATAAAAGCTTTTTATGAATTTTATTCATGTCAAATGGAACCTTGGGATGGTCCCGCTGGCATTGTGATGTTGAATAATCGTTATGCTGTTTGTAGTTTAGATCGAAATGGTTTGCGGCCAGCACGTTATGTGGTCACAAAAGATAGGCATATAACAATAGCATCAGAAATAGGCGTTTATGACTACTCACCCGAAAACGTAATTAAAAAAGGCAGATTAGGCCCTGGAGAAATGTTAGCAGTTGACTTATTTAAAGGTGAATTGCTTAGTGATAAAAAAATCCATGAACAAATTAAAGAGGGTGCGCCATATAAAAAATGGTTAAAAGAAGGACTTAGATATTTAGATTCTGAACTTGTGGATAGAAAGACAGCGGCAGAGCCAATGGACAAAGAAACCCTATTATCTTATCAAAAGATGTTCAATATAAGCCGCGAGGAAATAAAAGAAATAATTAGTGTACTCGCAACAACAGAATTAGAGGCTGTAGGTTCGATGGGTGATGATACTCCAATGCCGGTGCTCTCTAGAAAAATTAGATCACCATTTGATTATTTAAGACAGCAATTCGCTCAGGTAACTAATCCGCCTATTGATTCTTTGAGAGAACGAATAGTAATGTCATTACAGACTAATATTGGAGTAAATGCTGGTTTATTCGATGTTACTGCGAAACATGCCGAACAAGTTATAATCAATTCACCAATTCTCTCGCAACAGAAACTTAGACAGTTACTGAGTCCGAATATG